>JBJXDT010000058.1:0-14275 GCA_046153505.1 Methylophilaceae bacterium
TTCAGCCATTTGAAAATTAGCACTAAGTTCTAGTTAAATTAATTCATGCACCTTCAGCGAGTTTTACTTTTGCTGTACTAATTTTACCGAAAACAAATGCAGCAAATTTGTTTCCACCCAATTTTCCTAATATTGAAAGTAATATTGAAATACAAAGTCTAAAGAAGCTATAAATTAACCCTTGCTTCATGACTATCTTAGAGATGCGATAATTATTCTTAACCCACTCATGAGCTATTGGCATTCGGATTAATTGATAGTTTTTTAAATTATTTTGATTAAAATATTTTGCTAAAGCAATTGCATCGGCTATACCCATATTCATACCACGACCACCTAATGGTGAATGAACATGAACCGCATCCCCAGCCAGCCAAACATGATTTCGCCCATACGAGTTTGTTACCTTAAAATGAATATCAAAATCAGCTTCCCATGAGATTACTTTTATAGGCAATTGGCTCATAAGTTTCTGGCAAATTGCTTTAGTGGTCGCAATAATCCTAACGGTATTAACTGCAATCTGAATGGCAAGACCCGCCCCATTAGCACTGAACCATACATTTACATTTGTTTTATATGGCCAATAATCTAAATGGGCATCAACAGCATAACCTTTTTCAACTATATGGTTACCAGTGAAAGGTATGTCTAAATTCTCTCTTACGGCACTATGGTATCCATCGCATCCAAATAACCACAAATAGTTAACAATTATATTGTCTTTGCTTTCAAGGTTTGATCTAAGTGTTATGGTGTATTGATTGTCTATATCTTTTTTATTTGATGCATCAAATTCATACCCACGAATTATTTGCCCACCAGTTTGTAAAAAAGTTTCAAGAAGACATTCTTCAGTTTTTAATTGAGGCAGGCAAAGGGGATGAAAATGGTCGATATCACTAAGGTCAAATTGTGCCTGTGAAACTAGTTGATTGTTTGCATAAATACTAAAACCGTTTACAGGGATACCCGCTAGCCTAAGTTTATCGCTAACACCATAAGGCTCAAGTGCTTCTAAAGTATCAGAATTCACTAGAATCGCACGGGAGAAATTTAAACTTGTTTCATGCTTTTCTACAATTAAAACTGATTTACCTTGACGCAATAAACATATTCCTAAAGTTAGACCAGTTGGTCCAGCACCAACAATCAAGGCTTCAATACAATAGTTTGGATTTTTCGTCATAATAAGTTCTGTCCCAAAAGGAATTTCTCGAATTAAAGTTGATTTGAATTTTCCTCATTTGGAGCTTTGGAAACTTGTTGATTTGCGAGTGTTGCATAAAGTGGTGGACTAATTATCTTAGAAATAATGGATGATAATAAAGCAACAGCCATTAAACTTATCACCATTTCATGCCCATCAACCATTTCCATAACTATTATAAAAGAAGTAATTGGAGCCTGAGTTACTGCCGATAAAAAACCCACCATACAAAGTACTTCAAGTATTGAGGCTGAATGATTATATTCAAGAAATGGTTGAATATCGTTTCCAATTCCAACTCCTATTGATAAAGTTGGAGCAAATATACCGCCCGGAACACCGCTCAAAAAAGAAAAGATTGTGGCTAAATACTTAACGGGGGCATACTGCCAGTTTGTTGTCGCATTGCCCGTCAATAAATTCTCGGCGAAAGTATATCCAGACCCATGAGCAGCGCCATCACTAATTACACCTAGCAATGCTACTAATAGACCGCAAACCGCTGCCCACAAAAGAGGATGTAATGTTCTAATTTTACCAAGCGTACCGGTTAATTGATTGCTTGATTCGACTAGTGTTAGGCTAAAAATACCACCTAAAATACCACAAACAAAAGCGCTAACCAAAATAGGAAGAAAAATGCTTTTATCAATAACGCCTACTGAAAAATGGCCAAAGTATGTGTAATTACCCTGTATAGAAATTGATATTAGTCCTGATAAAACTATTGCTGTGATAATTACTCCACTCGTTTTTTGTTCAAAACGGCGTCCTAGTTCTTCAATAGCAAATACAATTCCTGCAAGCGGTGTATTAAAAGCAGCTGCGATTCCAGCAGCGCCTCCCGCTAATATAAGATGCTTTGGGTGGACTGAAAAATTGGGTGGTAAAAATCGTCTAAAAGAATGCATTACGCTGGCAGCCACTTGCACAGAAGGTCCTTCTTTTCCAGTTGAGAAACCCACCCCCATTGCAGAGACACCAAGAAGAATTTTACCAAAAGCCAATTTAAGATTAATCAATTTAGGATATGAGTTTTCTTGGCTATCCAAATGTAAGGCTGCAATGGTTTGAGGAATACCGCTACCACCAGCCCCTTTAAACCATTTATTCGTTAAACCAACTATTACTGCTCCCCCAACTGGAGTAATAATAAGCGGTAGCCACCAGTTTGATTTTTGCCATGAGAAAAAAAAAGAAACTGCATATTCAGCCGCTTTTGAGAACATTACAACTACAAACCCAGCAGTCATTGCCGCAATCCAAACAACTATTCGGCCTTTCCAGTCATTAAAATCGGTTACTTTTTCAAAATGTTTAGAAAATGGGGATTTAAATTTCATGGGACTTGCTTACTAATATTCATATCTATTTCTTGCATATCAGCATCTGACATTTCTAATACTACTTGTTCCATTTTGCCACTTGAATCGAGCCTCTTTCCACTTTTAAAGTCTTGAAGCTGCTTTAGGATATAGAGATACTTTTGGCCTTTTATCGATGGGATAGTGTTATCTCCAGAGTTATACTCATGACATGCAAAACATTGATTTGTGGCTATTGTTAGCTTACTTTTAGCTTCAATTATGTTAATAGTTTCCTCTGGAAGTTCTTCTTTTATCCTGGCAGCCTTTGAAAAATAAGTAGTTAGCTTATCAATATCATCTAAGGATAACATTGGAGCAATCACACTCATTTCAGAATTTTGTCTTTTGCCATCTTTGAAGTTGACTAATTGATTGTAAAGATAAGTTTTATGTTGTGCTGCCAAAATTGGGTAGTGTGGCTTTATGGAGCTCCCATCAATTCCATGGCATGCCACGCATAATGAATATGATGGTGGATATTTAGGCATTACCTGCTCAGCACTTTGTATTGCTGTGCTTGCAAGTAATGCGATTACACCTAAAAGTATCTTCATATTCTGCATTGTATGCCCATCGCGCTGCTTACAATAGTAATCTTTACTTCGAATCAATGTCAGCAATTTGTCAAACGTAAATACTCTTCGCTAAGATATATCGACCCTAAGAAGCCATATCTTTTGTCTTGAATAAAAGTTGAGCTACAACTATTTATGAATGCGATGGCAGTTTCTTATAGTACTGGAGATGCTCTTGACTGTGCTGAAATGTAACTATTGATGCTGAGCTAATTTCTCACTACGCTCCTACTGCACGAGGCAGATGGGAAGTCCAGTCCAATTTCTTCTCAATTGTTACTAGGCTTGTAACGCCAAGTAACGTCTATCCCAGCTACTGACTTCGTACATAAAATGTGCAAGCTCAATTTCTTTGACATTACAAAATCCATCAATAAACACATCACCAAAAATTTCACGTGCAGACTTACTGATACTTAGTTGCAAAATTGCGCTCTCTAAACCCATGGCTATTTGGCGAGGAAAATCATAGCCATCTTTGTCATCTAATGGCGCAGTTGGTTTTAGTTTTTCTTGCATTCCTCGTAAACCGCAAGCCAGTGAAACTGCCATGGCTAAGTAAGGGTTCGCATCACTTCCTGCGAAGCGGTTTTCTAAGCGGCGTGCTTCTGGCCCCGAGTGTGGAACACGCAATCCTATTGTGCGGTTGTCATGTCCCCATTGCAAATTAATTGGCGCCTGTGAACCACGGGCATAACGGCGCCAAGAGTTAAAATAAGGCGCCATAAAGGGCATTAAATCGGCCATGTAATGTTGTAATCCCGCAATATAGGCATGAAAATCTGATGTAGCTTGACCATTTTGATCACTGAAAATATTGTTATCATTATTATCGATTATGCTCTGATGTAGGTGCATAGAAGAGCCATCATAATCAGCTAATGGTTTAGCCATAAATACTGCGCTAAGGCCATGTTGTGCAGCAATTTCTCGCATTGCATACTTAAAAAGAATTACATCATCAGCTAATTTTAGTGCGTCACCATGTAATAAATTAATTTCAAATTGACTTGGAGACATTTCATGCAGCCAAGTATCGGTGCGAATTTCTAATGCATCGAAAGTGGTTTGTATCGTTTGCCAAAAATCACGCATTTCCGAGGCTGAGTTTACGCTGAAGCCTAAATGTTTTTCTTGCTCTATACTACCGCCGCGCATAGCAGGATAAGTAAACCCCTCTGCTTCTTTTCCGTCACGTTTGAATAAATAGAATTCAATTTCCGGCGCAACTACAGGCTTTAATCCCAGTGCTTGGTATTGGGCTAGCACTTTTTTAAGAACATTACGTGGTGCATGCTCTGAAGGTGTGCCATCAAGATTTATACAATCATGAATGACCCATGCACGGTTTTTTTGCCAAGGCAATTGTTTAAAAGTTGTGTAGTCAGGTTTGAGCACTGCGTCGTTATCCAGTGAGCTCACTATATGACCATCACAATATTTACCATTAATGGTTTGCAAGATAACAGCGTTAGCCATGCGCAACTCTTTACCTGCTGCAAAATCATGACCGCGCATCACTTTGCCGCGCAGCGTAGCATTAATATTTGGGAATATGCACTCCACCTCGCTTATTTTATTTTTGGCAATAAACTCTGCAGCTTGTTTTAAAGAAGACATATTTACCTTTTTAGAAGTGAGGTTAAAACTATTTTATTAAAACTTGGGTTTACATGGGCAAAAATTAAACAAATTGCCAAGCCATTTTAGCAATTAGAAAACATACAAGAAATAGAAATAACTTACGGATAAATGCCGTGCCATGCTCGATAGCAAGTCGTGTACCTATTTGCGCACCTATGATATTAGTAATCGCCATTGGTAGTGCATAAGCCCATAAAATATGTCCGTTCGGCACAAAGTAAACTAATGCAGCGGCGTTTGTAGACGCATTGACTACTTTTGTGGTTGCGGTAGCATGTAAAAAATCAAAACCAAACACTTGTACCCACATAAACAATAAAAACATGCCAGTGCCTGGACCAAAGAATCCATCATAGAAACCAATACACGCGCCACCTAGCATTGCAAAACAGAGTAGTGTTTTTCCTTGCCATCGTGGTTCATGGGTTGAGCCAAGTTCATGGCGACGAAATGTGTAGATTGCAATACCAATTAGCAACAGCAAAACAGCTGGTCGCATCCACTCTATTGGTAATAAAGTGGTCATTCGCGCACCTAACCAGGAACCCGCAAAAGCCGATAAAGCAGCAGGTGCAGCAGTGCGCCAAGGAATTTGCACTTGGTGCGAATATCGCCAAGCTGCAGAAGCGGTGCCAAATACAGAAGAAAATTTATTGGTACCCAATAAGCTAGCGGGGGTAGAGGTGGTTAGACTGCTAAATAATGCAGGAATCTGTATCAATCCGCCGCCGCCGACTACTGCATCGACTAAACCCGCTATAAAAGCCATAAAGATCAAAAATACGAAGGTATATAGCGGAATTTGTGACATCTCTTAAGAGGTGCTATCTACCGCTAGTGATTTAGCTAATATGCACAACTGCGTGACAGCAGGCGCAGCGTCATGACGGCGGAACAGCATGATAAGTTCCGAGCGTTCGGTGACATCAGAAAACGGTCTAAAAGTGATACCAGGTATGGGGAGCGCCGCCATCGATTGTGGCACTGCTGCCACTCCATAACCGCTGGCAACCAAGGCTAAAGTGGTCATAAAATCTTTGGTGCGTTGGTTAAAGTGAGGGATAAAACCTGCTTTTTTGCCAATGGACAAGATATGTTGGTTAAAGCCAAAATCGCGCTCAAATTGTGGTGCGATAAACGCCTCTTGTGCTAAGTCTATGGCCTGTATGCTGGACTTTTCAGTTAATTGATGTGTGCTAGATAATGCTGCCACAATCGGCTCAGTAAGGAGTATGACATGCTCAAACATGCTAGGATCGCCATATAAATTACGCACAATACAGGCGTCTAGTTTGCCTTCTTGCAGTAGTTGAATCTGTAATGGGCTTTCTAATGCCTGTAAATTAACTTGCACACCTGGATGTTGCAGTCGATACGCCGATAATATTTTTTGTACTATTCCAGAACAGGCGGCAGATATCACAAAGCCAACTGCTAGCTTACCTATTTCGCCGCGCCCAGCGCGTTTGGCAATTAGCATTGCTTGCTCAGCTTGGTAAAGTGTAGCTTTAGCTTCTGCCAAAAACAGTTCGCCTGCGCTCGTGAGCGCCACTGAACGTTTGGTTCTGGCAACAAGTTTTACGTCAAGCTCTTTTTCTAATCCTTGTAGTTGCATACTGAGAGCCGAAGGTGCGATTTCTAAGGCTTCGGCTGCATGGGAAAAGTGTAAATGCTCAGCCAGTTTTACAAAATATTTTAGCGTGCGTAATTCCATTATTTATTTTTTATCCAAAACATATATGCTGACTGAAAGTCTTTATAGTTTAAGATCAATTTGGTTGGCAATGTATCTACCAATTTCAATGGAAGCAGTCGCTGCGGGAGAAGGTGCGTTGCATACATGTAAAGCGCGCCTAAGTTGTATGATATGAAAGTCATCAACCAAGTCTCCATTAGGTTTTAAACCCTGTGCGCGAATGCCGGCATCTGCAGGCACAAGATCGTCGGCTGTTATTTCGGGTATTAGCGTTTGCAAACTGCGGACAAATGCTGCTTTGCTCCACGAACGCACCATTTCTTCGTAGCCCTCTTTCCAATACTTAGCACTCAATGTCCAAAATCCTCGATAACATAACACCTCCATCAGGTCACGCATATTTATATCCGTCTTTTTATAGCCTTCTCTGGCTAATGCTAACACTGCATTAGGGCCAGCCTCTACATGACCGTCAATCATGCGAGTAAAATGCACACCTAAAAATGGAAAGTCTGGGTTAGGTACTGGATAAATAAGATGTTTAACCAAGTACCGCTTATCCGCTTTAAGTTCAAAATATTCACCTCTAAAAGGGATGATTTTAACGTCAGTTTTTGCATTGCCCATATCAGCTATTCGGTCGCTATAAAGACCAGCACAGTTAATTAAGTACTTCGTCTCTACTGCGCCCTGATTAGTCTCAACAATCACGCGGTCCATATAATCTTTAATGGCGCAAACTTTGTGATCCATTCTTACTTCGCCGCCTTGCGCGGTGAGTAATTGTGCAAATTTTTCGCAAACTTGAGTATAGTTAACAATACCTGTTGCTGGCACTTGTACTCCAGATATGCCGGATACGTGAGGCTCTATCTCGCTCAACTCTGACGCACTAATTCGTCGAATAGCTAATTCGTTTTGCAGACCACGTTGGTATAAATTTTCTAACTGGGTTAACTCAGCTTTCTTGGTGGCTACAATGACTTTGCCGCAAATGTCGTGCGCAATGCCATGTTCCTGACAAAAGGCCACCATAGATTGATTACCCGAACGCGCAAATTTGGCTTTAAAACTACCCGGTTTATAATAAATCCCCGAGTGAATAACTCCACTGTTATGCCCAGTTTGATGGGTTGAAAGCTTTTTTTCTTTCTCTAACAGTACTAAGCTAGCGCTAGGGTATTTAATTAGAATCTCACGTGCGGCAGAAAGCCCGACAATGCCACCACCAATCACTACAAAATCGTATAGCTTAGTCAAATTAACTATCTTACAGTTTCGAAAATGTACCGCGCTGGCGTAGTAATTCGCGATGCAATTTTGGGTGCTTTTCAAATGGTTCGCGGCCATGCAGCCAAAATAAGTTGTTCAGCAGAATCATTTGTCCCGTTGGTAATGTTAACAATTTAGTACCTGCAGAGTTTTCCATTGAGTCTGACATATTTTTTAGCCATAGTGAATGTTCAATCGTTTCAGGGCAAACAAATTGGTCAATAAAGCAGATGCAAGGTTGGTCATTTTGTAGAAAGAAGGTGCGACGATTAATGGTTTGCCCAACATTTTTAGAGGCAGGGGATTTATAAGTGAACTCATAACTTGCTAAAGGGTGTTTTGAGTATTTTTCTAGCTCTTCCCAATCATCTAAATGTAGCAAGCGTGATTCACCGCCCGTGGCATTTTTTTCGTCAAACTTCATCATTAATAACCAATCCGTTGGCTCATCAACAAATGTGCCATCAGTATGCAATGTAAATAGGCGATATGCCTGTCTTAAATATGAATCGCTCTCATCAGTATCTTGCACTACAAAGCGTGCGTAAAAGGTGCCGCTCATTGAGTCAAAATTGGTCGGACCAACTAAGTGGCTCATCGCGGTACTTAGTTTTACATAATCTTCTGTAGCGGTTGTTTCATCTTGTACACCAATGGTAAAGCCCCCAGTTAGGCGATCTTTTAAAATGGCACGTACACTGGTTTGAAAATCTGCATCTAAACAATCTAGCAGTATTTTTGCGATGATAAACCGCATCATTGGCGTATATTCCAGGTTTTGGCTATCTATATGGTTTGTTTTTTCTAAAAAGTTGCGCACAATGCCAGCATCCAACTCAATATGGCACAAACGCGCTAGCAGAGGGTGTGGCGTGATAGCATATCCCCTACCTTTACGTAAATGTTTTTCGTTAGCGTGTTTAAAATGTAATGGCGCATTCATAGTTCTGATTCCTGATAATTACCAAAAAGTGAAAGTAGTTTATGACCACTTTTGGCATTAGACAATGGCAATCTAACGCCATTTAATTCAGTATTTCTGAATAATAACAAACTGTGCTGTTTGTCAGCAACCAAAATGATCTTAGTATAAGTGCAAGAAATTGTCCTAATCTGGCCGAAAGTAGGCAGTAAACGTAGGAAATTTGTGGCTTTGTTAGACTAATTAGTAAGTAATTCATACAATTTGTGGCTGTAAATCAATCTGGTGAGATTTACAAAGTATTGATTTAATTAATAAATTTTACCAAAAAGCCACCCTACGAACCAAGGGGGTCAGGAGTTCGAATCTTTTCGGGCACGCCATAAAAATCAAAGGGTTAGCTAAGTCTAGCTCTTTATCATTTCTGCAACTTATTTAGATTGTAGCTATCCCGTTGCGACGCCTCTTGGCAAGTGTTTACATGCAAAACACAACGTTTAAACACACTAATTTTGTAATCAGTAGTGCATTAACGCACAATTCGCTACAATCACGCTAACACCACAGCGCGAGATCGCTATGTATCAAAATTATTTTGGGATGACAGAGGCGCCATTTTCTATCGCGCCTAACCCTCGCTACCTATATATGAGCTTAAGGCATCAGGAAGCCTTGGCTACACTGCTTTATGGTCTTAGCTGTGATGGTGGTTTTGTGCTACTTACAGGTGAAGTGGGCGCTGGAAAAACGACTATTTGCCGTTGCCTGCTAGAACAAATTCCAGAAAACTGTGATGTCGCCTATATTTTCAATCCTAAGCTCACTGTGATGGAGTTGCTCTCAACAGTTTGTGACGAATTCCATATCAAATATCCAAAAAACACCACAAGCAACAAACAGTTCGTTGATTTAATTAATGATTATTTATTGAAATCCCATGCCAATGGCAGGAAAGCAGTTTTAATTATTGATGAGGCACAGAACCTTTCAGCGGAGGTTTTGGAACAAATGCGCTTGCTGACCAACTTGGAAACTAATGAACGTAAATTATTGCAAATTTTGCTGATAGGCCAGCCTGAATTATCGGAAATGCTGGCACGCCCAGATTTGCGCCAGTTAGCACAACGCGTTGTAGCCAGATACCATCTTAAGCCACTGACTAAAATTGAGGTCCGCGCTTATGTGAAATTTAGGCTTGAAATGGCTGGGGTAATACGCCCTATTTTTTCTGATGCGGTTTTAAACAAGTTATACCGACTAAGCGGCGGTGTGCCACGGTTGATTAACTTGCTTTGCGACAGAGCATTGCTAGGTACGTTTGTACAAGGCAAAGACCGTGTGAACAAGTCCACGCTCACACAAGCAGCACGTGAGATGCAAAACCCAAGCTCAACGTCTCAAGCCATGGATTTAAAATTACTTTTACTAGGCTTGGCTTTGCTTATTGGCAGTGTTTTCGCCATATTTTATTTCCAGCACCACACACCAACTAACATTGAGGAAAAGAATCAAATTGTTAGTCCAACTTCAGCAAATACAATCGCGCTTCCGCACAAAGTTGTAGAGGCCGAAAAGCAACCTGAAGCCAAACAAATTAAACAAGAAGAAGGCTTGCCTTCAACAATCATTCTACCTGTCGAAGAGACATACTTGCATAGCAAGGAAACAGCCAACGCAACACTACTTCGCGCTTGGGGAATTCAATATCAGGAAGGCGCACAAATTTGCCCTCAGGTTAGAGCGCTAGGTTTGCGCTGCTGGTCTATGCGTGGCGGCCTAGAGGAATTGCGCCAATTGGGTGTTCCAGCGACGCTAGAGATGCTAAGTGCAGATGGAGAGAAATTTTATGTCACACTTACTAAGCTTGACAATCAAACAGCTACATTCGATCTTGGCACAAAAAAAGCTTTAGTAAGTCTTAGCCCACTTGCATTCCAGTGGACTGGAAATTATTCTGTTTTAACGAGGCTACCTGCAGATGTTCATGAGAATATCGGCTATGATGAACGCGGGGCTTCCGTGGAATGGTTGAGAGCACATCTTGCAATTGTACAAGGTTGGCAAGTGGGTAATGAAGCAGCAATTTTTAATGAAGAACTCAAACGTCGGGTTCAGCAGTTTCAGCTATCTCAGGGTCTTGTGCCCTATGGATATGCTGGGCCAAAAACCTTTTTACGTCTAAGCGCGCTATCGGATGCTTCTGCACCGCGATTATCCTCCGAAACTCAGGGAATAAAGTAAACGATGTCTTATATTCTAGACGCGCTAAAAAAATCTGAACAGCAAAGGCTACGAAGCAAGGGTGGATCTATTCATGCGCCAATGATTGCACCTTATGCCGAAAAATCAAACTCGTTTTTAATGTATGTGCTAATCGCTATTATTTTCATCGGATTAACTTTGCTAGTCATATCAATGCAACCTTGGCGACATGATCAAAAAAATCCTGTAAGAAATATCGACGAGACTGCCACAGCTCCACAGCCACAAAGTTTTCCTGAGCAAGCCCAAAATACCCAAACCAATAATCCTATTGCAGCCCCGATTGTAAGACCAATGGTGGGGCAAATCCCTGCGCCAACTATTACGCCCAATGTAAAAATGGCTAAAAGAATTTCTAAAGAAGCCATTCAACCAACCCCTGCCAAATCGGTAGAAGCTGCACATGAAACCACAGCAAGCAAGGCTAATGAAAAGGAAATTGCTGCGCCGCAAGCAACTCAAGCAACTCAAGCAAACAATAGCGCTTCGGAGAAGTCTACTTCTACTGAAGATACGATAGTTTCAGAATCGCACTCAAATGAAATATCTTTGCATAATAGACTGCTAGAAATATCCGAACTGCCTCAAGACATCCAACAAGACATCCCAGACATTTCGATTGCTGGCTATGTGTTTTCTGAAAATCCCAAAGAAAGATCCGTAGGTATAAATGGCCGGTTGTTGCAAGAAGGAGATTACTTAAAACAAGGAGTCAGGTTAGTTCATATCGCGCCCGAAGGGTTAATTTTTAGCTACAAAGACTATCATTTCCGCCAAAGCTTGCAATAAGCAATACAGTGGGCAGAAGCACAAAGACCAACACATACTTAAACTAGCAACAATCAGACATTTCAAACTTCAGTGATTTTTAATTAGCACTTAATTATTCACAGGAATTGCCGTTATACCCTCATAAATAGCACAAAGCATTGTCGTACAAATAAGTGCGTACTGTTTTGCTAATCGATTTGAGGATAATTAGATGGGTCACATCACTACTGAATTTGAAATAAGCACGCTATTATGGCCTAAGCCGCCCTACTTTAATTTTGTGCCCAGCGCCGACAAACCTGCGCTTGAGAGATGTATTGTTGAATTAATCAAAGATAGAGCGCATGCAGGCAATATTATTCGATTTTCACCTGAAGAGTCTCGTATTTTATTTCAGCCTGTCAGCAGCAGCGTACATCAAGTTATTTCATTTGATAAAATCAAAAACCTTCAGCTTTTATGGCCATCTAAGCTAGTTCCCGAACAAAACTTTCTGGAAGCACGCGCAAACGAAGTATTCCCACCAACTGAAAAACAAGCCTATTTGATTGAATTTATTGATGATACGACGTTAACAGGCGAAACCTTGGGCTATGTGAATACGGAAGTTGGGCTATATATTTACCCCGTCATAGAAGGTGGTGCTGTTGAGCGTCATTTCATACCGCGTCAATCTATTAAAAACTATCAAATTGGTTTGCACATTGGCGAAATACTATTAGAAGAGAATCTTGTTACTTCTGACGATATAGAAACTGCTCTGAAGCATCAAAAAAACTTAAGATCCAAACGAATTGGTGATTACTTAAATGAAAATCAGATACTATCCGCCGACCAACTCCATCAAGCAATATCGCATCAAGAACAACGCCCTGTATTAAGACTTGGCGAAGCATTAAAAGAGTTAAATCTACTTACGGATAAAGAGTTGGAAGAGGCGCTAAGCAAGCAAAAAGAAAATCGCACACTACGCCTTGGCCAAATTCTTATAGATATGGGCATTGTGGACGAGCGCACGCTAAAAGGTACCTTGGCTAAGAAAATGGGTATTCCGTATGTCAGCTTGACTAAATTTAACTTCGACCCCAATGCTATCCGACTAATCAATGCTTCGCTGGCCAAAAAATTCACCTTAATGCCTTTGTGTATTCACGATGGCTTACTTGTAGTTGCTTTTGAGGATCCAATGGATACTAAGTCAATTGACGAAGTACGCTTTGTGACCCAGATGAAGGTGTTGCCAGCAATGGCTTCTCGTGAGGATATTCTAGATACACATAAAAGCTATTACAGCCAAAACAAACTTTGGTCATCCGATGAACTAATTCCGATTTTAGAAAATGTTGATGGTTCTATTGATTTTGACTTTAAGGAAGACTCAAATGGTGACTTTGGCATCAATGATCTTGCAAACAGGCTGTTTGATGAAGATAACTCTAGGATACAAGAGAAGGTAGATGAACCGATTGCCGAATCGGACAATACTCTGGTTCAACTTGTAAACAAGATGATCATTGACGCAGTCAAGGATGGTGTTTCTGACATTCATATTGAAACCTACCCTGAAAAGAAAAATACAGTTGTACGTTTTCGAAAAGATGGCTCTCTGATGCCTTATTTGGAAATTCCTGCCAATTTTCGAAATGCACTCATTTCGCGCATCAAAATTATGTCTCAACTAGACATTTCAGAGCGCCGAAAGCCTCAAGATGGCAAATTAGATTTTCAACAGTTCAGTTCTTTAAAGGTTGAACTTAGGGTTGCCACAATCCCTACTTCCAATGGTTTGGAAGATATTGTGATGAGGATTTTAGCGGCTAGCAAACCCGTACCTGTCGATAAATTAGGCCTGTCCGACGAAGCACTAAAAACCATGAAAAATTTAGTTGCCAAACCATACGGCTTAATACTGGTTTGTGGTCCGACTGGCTCAGGGAAGACAACAACACTGCACTCATTGATGGGACATATTAATACACCTGAACGTAAAATTTGGACTGCTGAGGACCCAGTTGAAATCACTCAAGTAGGATTAAGACAGGTGCAAGTAAATGCCAAGATCGGCTGGACTTTTGCAAACGCGATGCGTAGTTTTTTACGTGCTGACCCAGACGTAATTATGGTGGGTGAAATGCGTGACGAAGAAACGACTAAAATTGGGATTGAAGCCTCTCTTACTGGTCACCTTGTGCTCTCTACCTTACACACCAATAGCGCACCAGAAAGTATTGTGCGCATGCTCGATTTGGGCATGGATCCCTTCAATTTTGCTGATGCCTTACTAGCGGTATTAGCTCAGCGTTTAGCTAAAACGTTATGCAAAGAATGTAAAGAAGCCTACTCACCAGATGAGACTGAAATGGAAGCGCTCGCTATTGAATTTGTCGAGCACACCGAATGGGAGGCTAAAGAGGTTCTTGAAAAATGGCAGCAAGCGCATGGCAAAGATAAAAAGTTTACTTTGTATAAAGCCAAAGGCTGTAAAGCATGCAGCCAAACAGGTTATCGCGGCAGGCTGGGATTATACGAACTTATGACGGTCACACCATCGGTAAA
>JBJXDT010000059.1:0-28070 GCA_046153505.1 Methylophilaceae bacterium
TCAATAGAGATTCCAGTGCCGCCATAACCTTCATTGGTTATGCCAGTGCCTCCGATGCCTTCATTGCATGTGTTTGAACGCGCATATACGGTAGTGCATAACAACAACAGCCCTGAGTAAAAAATAGCTAGATAAAGTTTTTTATTCAAGGCATTTTGCATCGCTAATTCTGGTCCCTGTCAAATTGATGGATAGCAGAAGCCTCAGCCTCAACTTTTGATTTGTTTTCTGCGGATAACATATCAGTCTTAATTACTTCGGATGAGCTATGAAAATAAACACCAAAATTCATACGTTTGAGTGTTTGCATCTCTGCGAGTTCTGGTTGCTTGGCCTGCGTAGCTTTTAACGCCATAGCCAAACGATTTAATACCGCCATTGATTGCATTCCTGCCTCTTTTGCGGCTTCATGCAAGGTGTTAATATTTTCATGCGTAAGCCCATAGTAATAGACACAACGCTCCAAGAATGGCGTATTTTTAGGCTCAACATTATTCACAGCTGTAGCCAAGTGGTCATGCACATTCATGCTGAGGTAAAACAGTTTTTCTTCCAAATCCTGATTGGGTATAAATGCCTGAATATCAAGGTGTACGCGATCTTGCTCATCAAGCTTAACTACGCCTAGGTTTAACCATTCATCCAACACTGGGCGTGCTCTAAAATCTTTACTAATATTTGCAACAAGAGATTCAAAAGAACGCTCGCCGCCTGCACTTGCAAGACGTGGCAGCGGCAGAGGATGTCCTTTCTCGTCCAAATATGAAGGATTTCTTAGCCACTGCCCAATCACTTGAGAGGTTAGTGACAAATTACGTGTTTCAGGTTGAGCATCAATGTTGGCAGAACGCAGGCGACGCACGTCTTTGCGATGCACACCTGTGAGCAAGGTAATACGGCTGTCTGTTTGTGGTTTATTGCCTAGCTTAAACTCTTCGTCAGCAACACTTACATAGACGCGTTTAAGCTCTTCGAGCATCATGTTGTATTTGATGTCATTATCCAGCAGCAAGCGTATCAAAGGCTTTAGGATACGCCTGATAGCGAGTAATAGTAAATTCCGTGTTCTTCTTTCAGACCCGTTGGTTACGTTAATCATAGGTATATTCATTTCGTGTGTAATTTTCGCAAGTGATAATTGATTATACATATTTTTTTAGTTATTGATAATAATTATCACTTAGCTTACGCATTAAGCCACTTTTGTTCCGTAGTGTGTTTTTACCATAACACCGATTTCTTTTAAGAATGGTGTCGGTAACAAACCTCCAGCACATACAATTACACCGTCATTGACGATTTCCCTTATCATTCCTTCGCAATCAATATTTACAGACCTCTCTGAAATGTCTACTACAGTGGATTTTAATAATACGGTGATCTTGTTTTTATCAGTTAGCGACTTTAAAAGCCGTCTATTTTTTTCTTTTACACGACTAAATGCTTCGGAACGATAAGATAAGGTAACTGTTGTGCCCTCTTCCTCAGCCAATGAAATAGCTGCTTCCAAGGCGCTATCGCCACCGCCAACCACCAAAACATGCATACCTCTGTATTGCGCTGAGTTGATGAGTCGATAGACCACTTTGGCCTGCTCTTCTCCAGGAACATCTAATTTTCGTGGCGTTCCTCTTCGCCCAATCGCCAATAATACATTGCGTGTTTGGTAGGTGTTTTTTGATGTTACTACAGTAAAACCTTTACCTTTAGGCGTCATTTTTTCGAGGCGTTCGTTAAATCTAAACTCAATGCCAGTTTGCTTTACCACCCTGTCCCAGAGACCTAATAACTCTTCTTTGCTTATTTCAAACGCTCTAATCATGCCAACTAGGGGTAGATTCATGGGGGCAGTCATCGCAATTTTGTTTCGTGGATAATGATAAACAGCTCCACCTAGACCATCTTCTTGCTCTATCGTCACGTAGCGCAATTTTTTCTCCTTTGCTGCGAGTGAGGCGGCAATTCCAGCGGAACCAGCTCCCACAATCAGCACGTCTAAATCTTCGTTATCACTTTTATTTTTGGCAATAGATTCCATTGCTTGTTGTCCTTGCGATACAGCTTTACGAATCAAACCCATGCCACCAAGCTCTCCAGCAATATAAACGCCTGGCACATTGGTTTCGAAGTTAGGTTTAACCTCGGGAATGTCCATTCCACGTCGCTCCGTTCCAAAAACCAACGAAATAGCTTCCACAGGACATGCCGGCGCGCAGGCGCCATGTCCAATACATTTAGCAGGTTCAACTAAAACAGCCTTGCCACGCACAATTCCAATAGCATGTTCTGGGCATGCACTTGCACAACCGCCAGAACCAACACATATTGAAGTATTAATTACGGGATGAAGCGATGGCGGTTCGGTTAAGCCGCTACTTGTCACTTCTTTTATCCGTTCCTTCACTCGCCGATCGTTGCGGCGTGCAGACTTAAGGTATATTGCTAGTACCAACAACATTGGCACGATATAAATTGCGTAGGTCAAAAACTTCATATTTTATTGTTGAATTAAATCTTGCTCATAGGTTAATTGCACGATACTATTTGCGTAAACTTCTCTCATGGGAAATAATCACATGATATGAATATAAATGCAAGCAATATAAGGAGAAACTGCATTTGCGTGGTCTGTTAATTTTAATTTTTTCAATCGGTTTGATTGTTTTAGCTTGGATTGTTAAGCATGGACACTATTACACAGCAAGCTCAGACATTGGGTATTACATGGGATTGGTCGGCTCGTTAATGATGTTAGTGATGCTTACCTACCCGCTTCGCAAGCGAGTTAAATTCATGAAAAATTGGGGGGCTACGAAAGGATGGTTTAAGTTTCACATGATATTAGGAATTTTAGGACCAATTTTAGTGGTATTCCATTGCGCATTTCGTTTGAGTTCAATTAACGCAGCAGTGGCTCTATTTAGTATGTTGTTGGTGGCCTCTAGTGGCATTATTGGTCGGTTTGTCTATCGTCACATTCATCAAGGATTATATGGCAGACGAACTTCATTAAAAGAAGTGAAATCTGAAGTAACCGAGTTACATGAGAAAATTGCAGCGATTCCTCAGTCTGTAGTTGTCATGCGAGAAATTCATGCATTCGAATCATATGCTTTCAAGAAGGAAAAATATGCATTGGCAACAGTTTGGAAATTTTTTGCTATGCCTTTTGTACGAAATAGCGCTGCAAAGAGGTGCATAAAAACATTATCTGTCCTCGATAAGGCTGGCACAGCGCCAGTCGGAGCATTGGTTGCTGATTACCTGAGTGAAATTGAGCGCGTTTCGAAATTTCATAATTATGAACGTATATTTTCACTTTGGCATGTGCTCCATATCCCCCTTGTTTACTTGTTGGTAGCCACAGCTATTTTTCATGTTATCGCGGTACATATGTATTAATGAAAAGCATTTTTCGCATACTCATTATTGTAATACTCTTTATTGGTTCTCAAGCAACCAATGCGGATACTATCAAATCTGTACTCATGCCTGGTAAGGTCATTCAAGGGCATATCAAACAAGAAGATGTTTGCGAAAACTGCCATAAATCATTCGATAAAGCTGCACAAAGCGCCCTGTGCGCCGATTGCCATAAAGACATTAAAAAAGACATTGCCGAAAAGCGTGGCTTTCATGGCAAGCCAGAAAATAAAAAAGAATGTAAAGAGTGTCACACGGAACACAAAGGTCGTGATGCTGATATTGTTGGCTTAAATGAAAAAACCTTTAAACATAATCTGACAGACTATCCGCTAAAAGGCGCGCACGCTGCTGATAAAGTAGATTGCAAAGATTGCCACAAACCAAAGATAAAGTACCGTGATGCGCCCAACAGTTGCATAGGCTGCCACAAAAAAGATGACAAGCACAAAAATACGCTTGGGGATAAATGTGCTGATTGTCACACTGAAAAAGACTGGAAAGAGATTAAGTTTGACCACAACAAGAGTGATTTTCCGCTAAAAGGTGCGCACGCCAATGAAGCAAAGGTCAAATGTAATGATTGCCACAAAGACACGCGCTTTAAGGAAACGCCGAAAGACTGCTTTAGCTGCCACAAAAAAGATGACGAACACAAGGGTTTGTTTGGCCAAAAATGTGAAAGTTGTCATGAGGAAAAGGATTGGAAAACCACTCATTTCAATCACGAAGTGGATGGCCATTTTGCGCTAAAAGGCGCTCACGATAAGGCCAAGTGTGAAAGCTGTCATAAAGCATTTAAAGAAGATTTACCGAAAACTTGTATTGGTTGCCACCGCTCAGATGACGTGCATAAAGGCTCTTTAGGCGAGAAATGCGCGAGTTGTCATAATGAGCGCACTTGGAACACCTCGAATTTTGACCACGATAAAACTAAATTTCCCTTACGCGACAAACATAGAACTAAGTGTGAGGCTTGTCATAAGGATGCCAATGGTAAGGATGTTAAGAAGTTTGATAAATTAACAACGGATTGCATATCTTGTCACCAAAAAGATGACGTTCATAAAGCTAAATTTGGCGTCAAATGCCAAGATTGCCACGATGCAAAAGATTGGAAAAAACCAACCTTTAACCATGACAAAGATACCAAATACAAACTAAAAGACAAACACAGCACGGTGAAATGCGAAAGTTGCCATAAAGGCTACCTATATATAGATCACGTAAAAACTGATTGCTTTAGCTGTCACAAGGCCGATGACCCGCATAAAATGGTCTTTAGTGAAAAATGTGAAAAATGCCATAACGAACGCGCTTGGAAAACTACAAGCTTTGACCATACGCGCGATACTAAGTACATCTTGAAAGGCAAGCACATTCCCGCTAAGTGCGAAAGTTGTCATAAACCTGCACCTGCTCCACAAAAATTGCCTAGCAGTTGTAACGAATGCCATGAAAAAGATGACGTGCATAAAGGCTCTGAAGGTAAAAACTGTGAAAAATGCCATACTGAAGCGACATGGAAAGTCAAAGATTTTGACCATAACAAAACCAAATTCGCCCTGCTAGGCAAACACATCACGGTTGATTGTAAAAAATGTCACGACAAAGGTACATTTAAGGAAGCTAAATCCGATTGCTGGAGCTGTCACAAGAAAGATGATACACATAAGCAACGTTTAGGTACACTTTGCGCAGATTGCCATAACGCGCGCGATTGGAAGATTTGGGATTACGACCACACTAAGCGAGCCAACTATGCGTTAGAAGGTGGGCATAGCAAAGTCGCCTGTGAAGATTGTCATAAACAAAAATTTACGGGTAAAGTACTTGCTAGCAAGAGCTGTGTCTCTTGTCATGCCGATGACGACGTTCATGATGGCGGCTTTGGTCAACAATGCGAACGCTGCCATGTTGTCAAAGCTTTCAAGGACGTCAAAGTTCGTTTCTAACCTTTCATATATTCACTCTCGTTATTTAAAAAAGTATTTAATACTTTTTACTTATAATTCATCTTTTTTAGTTGACGTGTATAAATATCACACGTATTATTCATGCACTTGTGGAATAATTTCCCACCAGTAAAAATACAGCCGTATTTCGCTTGATCAGCAAATAAAGGTAACTGGATGAGAACATATCTAAAAATTGCAATTAAAATATTCATGCTTATAAGCATGACGATGTTACTTGCAATGCCCTCTCAAGCCGCAAAATTCTCCCGTACTACTGCAACTTTCGACCATGCCAAGACAGGCTTCCAGCTTAGCGGTGCTCACATCAATGCGCGTTGTGAGAGCTGCCATGTAAACGGTGTTTTTAAAGGCACGCCCAAACAATGCGGTAGTTGTCACACAAAAAGCAGCAAAATGAGTGCAACGTCGATGCCGTCTGGGCATATGGCGACTAAATACACCTGCGAATCTTGCCATATTGCTGCTGGCTGGGTACCCGCAATATTTAGTCACGAAGGCATTGTTGGTGGGACAGCATGCGCAGCTTGCCATAATGGCGACCATCCCCCTGCTATAGGCAAGCCAAGTGGCCATATTTCAACTACAGCAGATTGCTCAACTTGCCACAAAGGAACAACAACATTTTCTGGCGCAGGTTTTGATCATAAAGGTGTGGTTGCTGGCACCTGTGCAACTTGTCATAATGGCACTAAAGCTAGAGGAAAACCTTCTAACCACGTTACAACAACAGCAAGTTGTGACACGTGCCACAAAAACACCACTTCCTTTGCTGGTGCTACCGCATTTGATCACACAGGTATTTCAACTGGTTGCGCAAGTTGTCATAACCCAAGTGGCCCAGGCAAAGCAAAACCTTCTACACACATTCCAACGAGTGCGGGTTGCGAAACTTGCCATAAAAATACGACTTCATTCACCGGTGCAACATATGACCATGCAGGAATAGTGGGTGGTTGTGCCTCTTGCCATAACAGCAAAACAGCAAAGGGCAAACCAGGCAATCACATAAATACATCCGCGGCCTGTGAGACTTGCCATAAATCAACAACCTCGTTTAAATCTGGCGCATCAATGAATCATACTGGCATTGTTTCTGGTTGCGCGTCTTGCCACACACCTGGTGGTGCAGGTCTGGCAAAACCCGCTACGCATATGCCTACCAGTGCTTCTTGTGAAACCTGCCATAACTCCACAACAAGCTTTAAAGGCGCTGTGATGAACCATGCTGGTATCACTAAAGATTGTGCCTCTTGCCACAAACCTGGCGGTCCAGGTTTAGCTAAACCAAGCAACCACATTACAACAACAGCTGCTTGTGAAACATGTCACAGCTCCACCACCAGTTTCAAAGGTGGTGCGAAAATGGATCACACTGGCATCACCACTGGTTGTGCAAGCTGTCACGTATCGGGTGGTAAAGGTTTAGCCAAAGGGACTAACCATATACCAACGACTGCATCTTGCGAGACTTGCCATAAATCGACTGCCAGCTTTGCTGGTACCACGATGAACCATACTGGCATCACCAAAGGTTGTGCAACTTGCCATAGTGGAGCCGCCTTCCAAGGTGTCACCCCACTCTTTAAACCAAGCAACCACATTTCAACAACAGCTGCTTGTGAAACATGCCACACATCAACAACATCGTTTGCAGGTGCCACATTTAATCACCCTGCAGTAGCGTCAGGTAGCTGCGCAACTTGTCATGGCGTGACTGCTGGTGTAAAAGCTAAACCAGTAAATCACATACCGACCACTTTAAGCTGCGATACATGCCATAAGGGCGGTTTCGGTTCATTTGCTGGCGCAACGATGAACCATATTGGTATCGCAAGTGGTTGTGCTAACTGCCACAGCGGTGCTGCATTTGCAGGGGTAACACCAGTGTTTAAACCTGCCACACATATTCCAACTACTGCTGGTTGCGAAACCTGTCATAAAGGTACAAGTTCGTTCCTAGGTGCAAGCTTTAATCACCCAACGGTTTCTCCCGGCACATGTGCTAGCTGTCACGGTGTAACTGCGGGCGTAATGGCAAAACCAGCAAATCATATTCCAACAAGCTTAAGTTGTGATACTTGCCACAAGAATACCAATAGCTTTGCAGGTACAACGATGAATCATAGCGGCATAGTAACGGGGTGTGCAAATTGCCACAGCGGTGCTGCATTTGCAGGGGTAACACCAGTATTTAAACCTGCAACGCACATTTCTACAACTGCCGGTTGTGAAACTTGTCATAAATCTACTACAAGTTTTGCTGGCACAGTATTTAACCACACTGGTGTAGTAGCTGGCAGTTGCGCAACTTGTCATGGTGTAAGTGCAAAAGGCAAACCCGCAACGCATATTCAAACAAGTATGAGTTGTGACACCTGTCACCGTACTACTGCCTGGTTGCCAGCTAGCTTTAGCCACACGGGTATCACACAATCCTGCGCAACCTGTCATAACGGCACAAGTGCAATGGGTAAACCAGCAAACCATATTCCTACAAATATGGGTTGCGATACCTGTCATAAAAGCAAAACCAGCTTCTCTGGCACAACGATGGTGCATACTGGTATTGTGACTGGCTGCGTAAACTGTCATAACGGCGCGTCATTTGCAGGCGTAACCCCAGTAAGCAAACCTGCTACCCATGTTGTGACTAGTGCAGATTGCTATACATGTCACAAAAACACTACATCGTTCCTTGGTGCAGCATTCGACCATTCGTCAGTGGCAACGGCAGGAAAGTGCTCGACCTGTCATGGTGTCACGCCAGGAGTTAAAGCAAAACCAACAAATCACCTTCCAACCAGCTTAAGTTGTGACAGTTGTCACGCAGGCACAATAACCTTTGTTAACGGAAAAATGAATCACGTAGGTATTGTCAACGGCTGTAGTAATTGTCACTTAGGTCAAGCTTTTGCTGGGGTGACTGCCAAACAAAAACGTGATGGTAGCCATAAATCAGGCACACCAGATACATGCGAAAACTGTCACACAACTAGGACATTTAGCAAGTAGGGAGTAACCTAACTTGCTTCGGCGTGGGAAAAAATTAAAAATAGTTTACTATTTCAAATTAAATAAGTATCATAAACGCATGATAGTAAATAAAAAAATTAGACTTAGAGGAAAATCATGCTAAAAAAAGCGCTGGTGTTTGTGTCCACTCTCTTCCTAACCCTTCCAGCGACCGCGCAATTACTAGATGAACCAGAAATCACCCCAGTAAATGACATGGGGGAGATTCACATCAACTTCACCACCCCTATTACTTACTTGCGTCATTTCCCACAAGATATTGGGGAAACGGTTCGTATTTTTATCGATGTTACTGACCCATGTGCGGATGAAACAATCCGAAATCAAGAGCACAAGAACTATCCAGCAGGCGGCTTGGTAAACCCTTTTAAAATTACTTTTCCTGAAATTATCTCCGGTAATGACAATGGCAACAGCACTTGCGCAACGACAAAAACAAAAAATATAAATACTAACGAAACAATTTTGCTTAAATTTGAGGGTCAAACAATTTATCAAGTTCGGTTAGGTGAAGATAATCACAGTATTATTGTAACAACGCCTTTAAGGCCTGGTGCTGAAGTTAAGGTAGAGCAACCGAAACTAAAAGTACCCGTTCCACCTGAAGGCGCTTCAGCTGAAACCTTAATGAAATCTGCAAAAGCAGCAACTGATGTTGGTGAATTTGATAGTGCAATTGAAATGTATAACCGTGTGCTTAATATGCCACCAAACAGTCAATCACAACCTGCACAAGAGCTGATTGGCGCTGCACGCGAACTTAATCGTGATTTAGAGAAAGCAAAAATTGAATATGAGCTTTACTTAAAGTTATACCCAAATACAGATGGCGCAAAACGCGTTGAAGCAAGATTGGCAGGTATAAACGCTGGTAAACCAATAGTTTCAGCAATAGCCAAACCTAAAAAAACCTATAAAGAAGGTAGCGAAGTTACTACGTTTGGTAGTTTGTCGCAATACTATTACGGTAGCCGCACTGATACGCATCTTACAGGGCAGCCAACCACACGCCGAACAGAGCAATCTGCACTAGTAACCAGTTTCGATATTACGAGCCGTTGGCGCCATAACCAATATGACGATAAGTTGGTGATACGCGATCAACAAACACATAATTTTCCGCCAGGTGTAATTGACGCTAACCGATTAACTTCTGCCTATTGGGACCATGAAGACAAAGAAATTGGCTTTATGACGCGACTTGGTCGTCAGCCAGGCAACTCGCAAGGTATATTAGGGCGTTTTGATGGCGTTTTTGGCCGCTACACTATCAACCCAACATGGAAAATAACTGGCGTTGCGGGCGTACCTGATGATGGTACGCACTCCACCATTCAAACCAATCGACATTTTTATGGCTCTGCGCTTGAGTTTGCTGCGCCAGGCAGCAACTTTAGCGGCAATGTTTATGCGATTCAACAAGTGGCAGATAAACTTGTTGAGCGTCGTGCCGTGGGAACGGAGTTGCGTTACTTTAAGGATAAACTCTCAGTGTTTAGTCTATTGGATTACGATACAGTCTATAACGAATTTAATATCGCCTTGATACAAGCCAACTGGACGGCTTTCAACGAGATTAACTTCAATGCCTTGCTAGACCATCGCAAAACCCCTATTTTATATTCTGAAACAGCTATTAGAACAGCGGCGCCCAGCTCAGGTGCTGTTTCTGTGGCAGATTTGAGGCGTTTATTCACAAACCGCCAAATCTATGACAATGTAAATGCGATTACTGCGGATACAGATACTGCACTATTTGGAGCAACCAAACAAGTAAGTCTGAATTGGCAGTTGGGCGGCGACGTGCGCGCAAGTCGCACAAGCGCCACCAAAGATGTCACTGACAATTTAGGCACTGTTATTGTTGGTAGCCCAGCATCAGGCACCTCTTATACATATTCTGCTCAGGCTATTGGCACAGGCACAATTTTCAAGGATGATACGTCTGTGATTAGTGCGAGCTATATAGATGACCCTACTTTCCAAGGCCAAACCTTTGGCATTACGCATCTTGCAACTTTTAGAACCAAGTATAAAGTGGATACTTCATTCAATTTATTTCATTCTAGAACCAATACAGCTGTGAGAACCGTGAAAATGACACCAGCGATACGCCTAGCCTACCAATGGCGAGAAAATACGGCCTTTGAGGCAGAGTTTGGTGTTGAAAAAACACTTATAGATGACCCTATCGCGTTAACGCATGAGAAAGATATTCGCGAGTTTATGTTTGTTGGGTATCGATGGGATTATTAGCATCAAACAATGTGTTAACAGCTGAAAATTTGCAATGCGTTCGTGGTGAGCGTGAGTTATTCACAAACCTATCGTTTAGTGTAAATAGTGGAAAAATACTCTATGTTCAAGGTGCGAACGGAAGTGGCAAAACCACACTATTGCGTACGCTAAGCGGCCTTTCACAAGCCCAAAGCGGCAAAATCAGCTGGGATGCTCAAAAAATTCAATCGCTTGCAGAGGATTATACTGGCCAAGTGCTTTACATTGGCCATTTGCCTGGAATTAAAGAAGATTTAACCGCTATAGAAAATTTACAATTTGCGGCCACGCTGACAGGGGTTCATGTATCAAGAGAGCAAGCGATATTAGCACTCGCCCAAGTGGATATTTCACGTTGCGCAGATTTGCCAACACGATTACTTTCGCAAGGCCAAAAAAGACGCGTTGCATTAGCTAGATTATGGTTGCAAAAAAATCCGATCTGGATTTTAGACGAACCTTTTACTGCATTGGATGCTGCAGCGATAAATACACTAACTGCGCACATTGAAGCATTTGCAGTTGCTGGTGGAATTGTGGTGTTTACGTCACATCAAGAGCCCAACTTTGATTCTAAAATCATGCTGCGATTACTGTTAGATTAAGCATGACACAGGCAACTATCAACATTAGCGCCCTTACCATACTATCTCGCGTATTTTTACGTGACATTCGTGTTGCTTGGCGCCGCAGATCTGATATTGCTAGTGTGTTTTTTTTCTTTATCATTGCGGCTAGTTTGTTTCCGCTTGGTTTGGGTGCAGACCCCAAATTGCTGCATGCCATTGCGCCTAGTGTGTTGTGGGTATGTGCCCTGCTTTCTTGCATGCTATCGCTACCGCGTTTGTTTGCTTCAGATTATGCCGATGGCACGCTAGAACAGCTTATAATAGCTAATCAGCCAACATTGTTGATTGTGCTCATGAAAACCTTAGCGCATTGGGCGCTTTCAGGCTTGCCGTTAGTGCTTATTGCGCCGCTCATTGGCTTGCAGTTTGATCTAAATGTTACTGAACTAAAAGTGCTGGCCTTGTCTCTACTCATTGGTACACCAACATTGAGTTTAATTGGCAGCATTGGTGCAGCGTTGACCTTGGGTGTGCGCGGTGGTGGCGTTCTGATTGCTTTACTGATATTGCCTCTGTACATCCCGACCTTGGTGTTTGGTGCTGGCGCAGTGAATGCAGTTGCTATCGGCATGAGCGCAAGTGGCGGTCTGAGTTTGTTGGGTGCAATGCTAGCATTGTCGCTTGTGTTTGCCCCATTAGCGGCCAGTGTAGCAATAAAAATCGCCGTTGAATAATTGACAAATTAAACAATTGAAAACTAAATAATGAATTGGCTTAAATACTCATCTCCTCAAACTTTTTATCCTTTGGCTGGAAAATTGGTGCCTTGGTTTGCTGCCTCGGCAGCCATATTGGTGGCCTACGGCTTGTACCTTGGTTTGTTAATAGCGCCAACTGATTTTCAGCAAGGCGACAGTTATCGTATTATTTTTGTGCATGTACCTGCATCTATAATGTCTATGTTTTTGTATGTCGTCATGGCTTGTTATGCTGCACTGGGAATCACCTTGAATGCACGCCTATCATATGCAATGGCAACTAGCATTGCGCCCACAGGCGCCATGTTCACTTTTCTTGCGCTATTTACTGGCGCATTTTGGGGCAAGCCAACATGGGGCGCATGGTGGGTTTGGGATGCGCGCATTACCTCCGAATTAATATTATTGTTTTTATACATTGGCTATATGTCATTACAGGCGGCGATTGATGATAAGCGTCGATCCGACCGCGCTAGTGCTGTCTTGGCGATTGTAGGCGTGATCAATGTGCCAATTATTTATTACTCAGTTAAATGGTGGAATACGCTGCATCAAGGATCGACAATTAATATGACCAAATCATCTACTATGGCGCCGATTATGCTGAAAGCCATGCTCATTATGATGGTAGCATTTTGGCTTTACAGTATTGCGGTGATTTTAACGCGTACGCGCCGTGAGATTGAAAGTAGAGAGCGTTCAGCCGCTTGGTTACAAGACTTGAGGGAATAAAATGTACTGGAAAAGTTTAGCGGATTTATTGCATATGGGTGGCTATGGGTTATATGTTTGGACATCGTTTGCTGTCACATTTGGCGCGATGGCTATTGAAATATTATTACTGCGCGCAAGGAAAGTATCATGAAAGCTCGCCACAAAAGATTTACATTTATAGCCGTAGGCCTGCTGGTAATAGGCATTGCCGTATATTTGATATTGAAATCGTTTAACAGCAATTTGGTGTTCTTTTTTACGCCCACACAAGTGGTGAATGGTGAAGCACCCAAAGAAGGCAATTTTCGCATTGGTGGATTGGTGGAAATGGGCAGTATTGAGCGCTTAGGCAATGGCACACAAGTTAAATTTAAAGTCACAGATACATCAAAAACCATGCAGGTGCTATACACAGGTATTTTGCCAGATTTATTTAAAGAAGGTAAAGGTGTTGTTGCACAAGGCAAACGAGGCAAAGATGGCGTGTTTGAGGCTGACCAAGTGCTAGCCAAGCATGACGAAAATTATATGCCCCCAGAAGCAGCAGAAGCGCTTAAAAAGGCCAAAGAAGCGCAACAGGAAACTCAAAAAACGCTACAATTAGAACCGGCAGCAGGAGCTAAGCAATGATTCCAGAAATTGGTCACTTTTCACTCATTTTGGCATTTTGCTTTGCCATCCTACAAGGCATCATTCCGCTAATTGGAGTTGCCAAAAAAAATGATTCGTTGATGGGTTTTGCTGTGCCTACAGCTCGCGCGCAGTTTGTGTTCATTGCGATTTCTTTTTTGTGTTTGGATTACGCGTTTTATAGTAACGACTTTTCTGTTCTATATGTGGCCTCTAACTCCAACTCCCAATTACCTCTAATTTATCGTCTCGCTGCCATTTGGGGAGGTCACGAAGGGTCAATGTTACTCTGGGTGGCTATTTTGGCGTTGTGGACGATGGCAGTCACTTTTTTCGCACAAAAATTACCTTATAGTTTCCGCACTACACTTCTCGCGGTGATGGGTTTAGTGAGCGTCGGCTTTCTAATGTTTATTCTGTTCACTTCCAACCCCTTTATTCGACTGATTCCTGCAGCGATGGACGGGCGAGACTTAAATCCATTGTTGCAAGATCCAGGCATGGTGTTCCATCCGCCTGTGTTATATATGGGATACGTTGGATTCTCGGTCGCGTTTGCATTTGCTATAGCCGCACTGGTAGATGGTCGCTTAGATACCTCTTGGGCTCGCTGGACAAGGCCTTGGACCACTACTGCTTGGGTGTTTCTGACGCTTGGCATTGCCTTTGGTAGCCGTTGGGCATATTACGAATTGGGCTGGGGTGGCTGGTGGTTTTGGGATGCTGTAGAAAATGCATCGTTTATGCCGTGGTTGGTTGGCACAGCACTTATTCACTCGCTCGCAGTGACAGAAAAACGCGATGCATTTAAAGCTTGGACAGTTTTGCTTTCTATCTGCGCCTTTTCTTTAAGTTTGCTAGGGACATTTTTAGTGCGCTCAGGTGTGCTGACTTCAGTACATGCGTTTGCCACCGATCCGAGCCGCGGTTTGTTTATTTTAATTTATTTAGTCGTCGTCATCGGCGGCGCGCTTTTGTTGTTTGCGCTGCGCTCGCCTCGTGTAGGTTTGGGTGAAAAGTTTGATTTGGTTTCGCGCGAATCTTTCTTGTTGGCTAACAACGTGGTATTGGTTGCCGCCGCCGCATCAGTGCTGCTTGGCACGCTTTATCCATTGCTGGTTGATGCCATGGGTATGGGCAAAATTTCGGTCGGGCCACCCTACTTTGACGCTGTTTTCGTAGCGATTATGGCGCCAGGCATATTCCTGATGGGCGTTGGACCAATCGCGCGCTGGAAAAAAACCACCCTACCAGAACTCGCCACTAAATTGCGTTGGGCGCTTGGCGTGAGCGTAGTGAGTGCGCTGCTTGTACCAAGCGTAATGGGCAAGCTTACTCCAATGCTATTTGTTGGTATGCTGATGGCGTTTTGGGTACTTAGCTCTGTTGTTATTGCATTCCGTGTGCGTTTCAGTCAAACAGGTGCTCACGCAGATTTGATGAGCAAACTCAAAAGTATTACTCCAGCTTTTTATGGCATGTTGCTTGCACATTTGGGTTTAGCTATATTTATTATTGGCGTTGCGATGGTCAAAGGTTATGAATCGGAACAAGATATTCGCATGCAAACTGGTGACACAATAAAAGTACGCGGATTTGATTTTACCTTTAACGGTGCAACGCCAAATATTGGCCCTAATTATGAATCCATGAAAGGACTATTTTATGTCAGTAAAAATGGGCGTGAAGTCGCTATTCTGACACCAGAAAAACGATTTTATCCAGTTCAAGGTTCAATTATGACGGAAGCTTCAGTTTCGGCTGGCCTAGTGCGTGATTTATACGTGTCTCTGGGTGAGCATTTAGAAGATGGTGCATGGAGTGTCCGCATCTACATCAAACCATTTGTACAATGGATATGGCTAGGCGCGATCTTAATGGCGCTAGGCGGCGTTTTAGCCTTAATTGATAAGCGTTACCGCACAACGGGCAAGAAAATGTCGCAGGCGGGTGCATATGAAGCTTAAGTTCCTTGTTCCTCTGGCGTTGTTCTTCATTGTCGTCGGCTTTTTATTTAAAGGTTTATATTTAGACCCGCATGAAGTGCCTTCACCCTTGATAAACAAGCCTGCACCAGCTTTTACCGCTCCAGTGCTGGGCGACGCTAGTAAAAACTTTTCTGCGGCAGATATGAAAGGCAAAGTGTGGATGCTGAATATGTGGGCATCTTGGTGCGCTGCATGCAAAGATGAGCATCCTTTATTGGTAGAAATGAAACAGCATGGCCTGCCGATTTATGGCGTTGCCTACAAAGATACGGATGCGGAAGCGCAAGACGTACTGAATAAAATGGGCGACCCGTACATCATCACTGCGACTGATGTGGATGGAAAAATTGGTATTAATTATGGCGTATATGGCGTTCCAGAAACTTACATCATCGACAAAATGGGGGTGATTCGCTACAAGCAAATCGGCCCAATTACACCAATGGCACTGCGCGACAAGATTTTACCGCTGCTAAAGGAGCTGGAAAAATGACCCATAAAATCCATCATTTTTTTAGTTTTTTTGCTACTTTATTTGCACTAAGCATTTTCCTGGGAGCCAATATATATGCGGCCCCCAGCCAAAATGATTTAGCTATTGAAGCACGCTTAAAATCTCTCTCAACCGAGTTGCGCTGTTTGGTTTGCCAAAACACCACGCTGGCCGATTCTAACGCGCCTCTCGCAGACGATTTGCGCAAAGAAATTCGCGAACTGATGCAGCAAGGCAAAAGCGACGAAGAAGTAAAAGCTTATTTAGTTGAGCGTTACGGAGATTTCGTCTTGTATCGCCCGCCCGTGCAAAGCAACACTATGCTACTTTGGTTTGGGCCATTTATAATGCTGCTAATCGGTGCAATTACACTTTTTGTTGTGCTTAAAAAACGCGCATCATCCACCGAAACAACTTCTGAAATGACTGTCGGGGATAACAATGAATAATTTCATGTGGATGGCTATTGGCTTTTTTGTTGCAATTGGCTTGGTATTGGTATTCATGCCAAAATTGGCGCCAAAGTTGATGTCTAACAATCAAACTGAAAGCAAATGTAATGTTTCGCCAAAGTATATTGGCATTTTCTTGCTTGTGCCGATTGTGGCAGGTCTGCTTTACGCCAAACTAGGCACACCTCAGGCTACAAGCGTAGCTGTACCTAGTGCATCAATGAAAGACATGTCTCAGCCAGCGATGCCAGTGGGCGAAGATTCTAAGCATGTAATGGGTGATTTTAGTGCGATGGCAGCAAAGCTAGCGGCAAAATTGGAAAAAAATCCAAACGATGGTGAAGGTTGGGCGCTGTTGGCGCGGAGTTATGTAGAGCTAAAGCAACACAAAGACGCCCTGCCTGCATTTGAAAAGGCTATGGTGATTTTGCCAGATGATCCACAACTACTGGCTGATTACGTGGATGCACGCGCCATGACGCAAGGCCATCAGTTGGATGAAAAGGCTGCAGAGCTTATAAATAAAGCAATTAAACTTGACCCAAACCTACCGAAAGCCTTGATGCTGGCAGGCACGCTTGCGTTTGATCATGCGGATTATAAAAAAGCTATCGAAATTTGGGAGCATTTACACAATTCACTTAAAGGCGCAGATGCTACACCAGAGTTATTGAATGAAATCACCGCCAATATCGCCTCTGCCCAGGCTGTTTTGGCGGCAAAAAAGTAAATTATCTATTGCGTTTAAAGTAGTAATCCACGCTCGCCCTACCCGCGCCACCAAATAGTAATGGCAGAAATAAGATAATGTACATAAGCGGCAATTTGTAATTCCCAAAACCGTCATTGTCTTCATCAATGATACGATATCCTTTCAGTATATCAGCCAGCGTGTTCCAATGCTCAGGCCAATGCACAGCAGAAATTGCAACTATCGTAAGTATAATCAGAGAGATAGAGAAGAAGCGTGTAAACAATCCAAACGCCAAAGCGAAAGCACCCACCACTTCAAAAAACACAGAAATATTCCAACTAATGCTGGCTGGCAACAAATTAAACGGGAAAGGGAATGTTAAATCTGCAAACCAATTGGTGCCGTGTAACTTTTCAAAGCCCGATTCACCAAACTCCCATGCCAAAAGTAAGCGCAAAGCGAGCTGTGGCAGCCAAGTGTTTATCGCATTTAATTTTTCGATGACGGTGTCATAAATATGGATGGCAGATTTGAATATTGACATTGTTTTTCCCTTTTTGAATTTTCATTTGACGCTGATTAGTCGGTGCATCAAAGCATTCATTACAAAAAACAATCAATTACTTAATTTTTTTTCAGTCTGTTCAATTTCCTGGTTTAAATCCTTAGCGTTGATACTGTTTGCCAAGCTACGCGCATCAACCAAGAAAAGCTTTGCGTTTTCCACATCGCCTCTAGCAACCTTGCTTTGCGCCAAATAAAGCTTTGCTTTTGCCTCGTAATAAGCACCACCATTATCTTTGGCAAATTGTGCAAACTTAATTAAGGTTTTATCGGCATTGGCATAATCTTTTGCCGCTACATAAATCTGCCCCAAAGCAAGTGATGACTCAGCGAAATCATCTAGCGTGCCCGCTAATTTTTGCATTTGAATCGCTTTCACTTGATACTCAATTGCCGAATCAAATTGACCAAGCGCCTTGTATGTTGCTGCTAAAAATTCGAAGCTTTCTGCCCGCTCGTTATCGTTCATGGCCAACTTGGCGCCAGCTTGATAGTTAGTTAACGCTGCATTCAAATCTTTATTTTGCGTATACACATTGCCAATTAAATTGAAATCAGCACGAATATACTTCTCATTTTTTTCAGCATTAGCGATCTTTAAACTACCGTTGTAGCTAGCAATTGCATCAGAAAACTTCTGCTGTGCCTTGTAAACATTGCCAATTAGCATTAAGCCAATAATATGCTCAAGCGGTTCTTTTGAAAGGGTTTCCGCTTCTTTTAACGTAGTCAAAGCGACTTCAAAATTACCTTGAACGCCCAAAAGGCGTCCTTTGCAAATTAAACCTTCACGATTTTTTGCATCTTGTTTCAGTATATCATCCGCGAGCTTTTCAGCACTTTTCATATCACCATTACTTAAGGCTGTATTACATGCGGCACTTTTGGCATCTAGCTCGCCGGCGTAAGAATTAAAACTTATTAATAACAATAATATAGAAGAGTAAATTAAAGTATTTTGTAATTTCATAATGGTTTAGATTTAATTATCCTAAAATAAACTTTTTTGTTCAGTTTCTGTTTTCTTTGTTTCTGACTGTTGATGTACGGCACTAGTTGCACCATTTTCATTTGCTAATAAGGCCTTAAAGCCTGCTTCGTCAACTACGGTTAAACCCAGCGTAAGTGCGGATTCTAACTTGCTGCCCGCCTCTGCGCCCGCTACCACAAAGTCAGTTTTTTTGGAGACACTGCCGCTCACCTTGCCACCAGCAGCCTCAATCAAAGCCTTTGCCTCGTCTCGCGACATATTCGGGAGCGTACCAGTTAAAACCAACACTTTTCCTTGCAGCACGCCGGTGGCTTGCTTTTTACCTTCATGCTCTTGCCATTGCACGCCAAGCGCTTGCATAGACACAATTACTTGCCGATTATGTGGCTCGCAAAAAAATTGCAATATTGATTCAGCCACGATTGGGCCGACATCATTCACCTCAAGTAATACCTCAAGAGGCGCATCCAGTAACGCTTGCAGACCCCCAAAATGCGCACTTAAATCTTTTGCAGTGGCTTCACCGACGTTGCGAATACCCAGCGCATAAATAAAGCGCGCCAGCGTAGTTTGCTTGCTTTTATTAATCGCATCGACTACATTTTGCGCGGATTTTTGTGCCATTCGTTCCAAGCCAGCAAGCGTATTAACGTCCAGCTTGTAAATATCGTCGACAGCGCGCACCAAATTAGCCTCGACGAGCTGATCAACCAACTTTTCACCTAAGCCTTCAATATCCATAGCACGGCGCGAGGCAAAGTGCGTAATCGCCTGTTTGCGTTGCGCTGGGCAGAATAAACCCCCTGTACAACGCGCCACAGCTTCATCCGCAGAACGCTCGATATGAGAGCCGCATTCCGGACAAGCGATTGGCATATTAAATTGCATTGCATTGGCTGGGCGTTGCTCTAAAACTACCGAAACCACTTCAGGAATCACATCTCCTGCTCTGCGCACAATCACGGTGTCACCAATACGAATATCTTTACGGCGCATTTCATCCTCATTGTGTAGCGTTGCATTGGTAACCGTGACACCACCTACAAATACCCCTTTTAAGCGCGCTACAGGCGTTATCGCACCCGTCCTGCCCACTTGTACCGTAATATCTTCAATTACTGTTGTAGCCTCTTCTGCGGGATATTTATGCGCTATAGCCCAACGTGGTGCGCGAGAAACAAAGCCTAATTCATTTTGCTGACTAAATTGATTGACTTTGTAGACCACGCCATCAATATCAAACGGCAGGTTTTTACGCAATGCACCGATGTGTTGAAAATACTCCAGCAAGCCCGTTGCACCTTTTTTTATCCCACGCAAATCGCTTACAGGAAATCGCAATTTTTCTAAAAAATCCATGGCTTCAGCATGCGAGCTAAGTTTTGGCGCACCAAGCGTCTTTCCAAGCCCGTAAGCAAAAAATGTAAGTGGGCGTGTGGCTGTTACTTGCGCATCTAACTGCCTTAAGCTACCCGCTGCAGCGTTGCGTGGATTTGCAAACAACTTAGCACCAACTGCTTCTTGCATCGTATTCAAACGTTCAAAATCACGTTTGAGCATTAGCACTTCGCCTCTAACTTCCAATAACTCAGGTGGATTTTGAATCGTTAGTTTAGTTGGAATTGCACGTATCGTGCGCAATGTGTGCGTAACGTTTTCGCCAGTATAACCATCCCCACGTGTTGCGCCTTGCGTGAAAAGCCCATTCTCATAGGTCAGAGTAATGGCTAAGCCGTCAAATTTTGGCTCTACCGCGTAATCTACACTTTCCAAACCCAAACCTTCGCGAATGCGTTTATCAAACGCCAATAACTCATGCTCGCCAAATGCATTATTAAGCGACAACATGGCTTGCCGGTGGCTGACTGCCTCAAACGCGTTGGAAGCGTTGCCTGACACTCGTTGCGTGGGCGAATCTGGCGAGATGAGTTTTGGGAATTCTGCTTCTAATGCTTGCAGTTGACGATATAGCCCATCGTAAACACTATCAGAAATGGTGGGTGCGTCTAAAACGTAATATTCGTAATCGTATTGCGATAGTTTAGTCACAAGTTCGGCAACTTGCTGACGTGCCATTTCTATCTGCATAATGAATAACTGATTAGTTAAAAAGGCGCGCGCTACTTGGACTGCCAGGCATAACGCCACGCGCCAGCATAGTGGCATGAATGACTTTAAGTTGTTGGCGAATTTTTTCTACTTGCAAATCACCCAATGGTTTTTTGTTGTCATCTACCATGCGCGCACCCAAGCTATTGGCCATTTTTTGGGCAACTTGTACCATTTGGCTGAACACTTGGTCACAATTGCTCACTTTAGGAATTTCAATTTGAAATGTTGCGCCTATCACCACACTGCTACGCAAACTTTCAGAAGTGAATGGCTGGTTATCTGAATTAATTAAGATGAATTGTGGTGTATCTGGATTGGTAGGCGCAAAAAAATAAAACTTACCATCCTCACCGAGTCGCATTCCACAAGACTCTGCAAGACCCCTGAACTTCGTGCCATGTACTGGTGTCTCCCCTTGCATCAGATGGACGCTTACCAGTTGATCAACCTCCATGCAGAATTTATCTAGGTCAATCGCACGTTGCATCGCATCGCCAGAGCCCTGCCATTCTACATGCGCGCCTAGCTCTAAGCCCATATTTTCTATGGAAAATTGGAATTTGTTCAGCAAATGTTTGGAAACAGGACCACCACGATCAGCAAGCTGCATGCTGCATGAAATCTGTTTGAGGGTTTTATCGGCATTGCTTGCACTGTTCACGACATGCCATTTATCATCTTGGTCAAGCCCATGCACAATCATTGGCACGCCCATTTCGTCTGCAATACCGTTTGCCATGGTGTTAAGTGTTTGAGCGTTCAAATTTTTGGGCGCATATAAAAATGCAGTTAAATCAATTTGCGGATGAATCTCATCAGGTAAAGGAGATGACAAACTGGGTACTTCGTTGTGCGCGTCATGTTTGGGCGCTTGTGGCTGCGCAGAGAGCGGGATGGTTTTGTCAATCGGTGGAATGTGAAAGGCAGGCTCAGATTTGGACTCATCTCTTGGGAATGCCGCTACTTGTTTAGGTTTGATGTCTGGTTCGTCTACTTCCTCATCCACTTCTGCTGCAGGTAGTTCGCTACTTTTAATGTCAGAGGCTGATTCGATTTCATGGAGCTTTTCAGTAATTTTGGATTTGTTTGGCATGTCAGCCAAGGTTTTATCCATATATGCATCTGAGTCGATATAAAAATCCTCAGCAAGTACATCTTTTTGCGGTACAAGGAACTCATCAGTGATGTTTTTGCGCATCTTTCGCTCTTGCAGCCAGTTGTATAGGACAACGCCGGCAATAATAAGGGCACCCAATGCAATTAATGCTGATTGTAAATCTGACATAGCCTTATTTTACTTCGAATTCGTGCCGATGTTGATAATTAAGTGACATTTTTAGGCCACATTTTCCGCTTGCATTTGCACTGCAGCATTGATATCGACATCTACAATACGCGACACGCCTGACTCTTGCATGGTGACACCAATGAGTTGCTGCGCCATTTCCATAGTAATTTTATTATGGCTCACAAACATAAACTGCGTCTTTTCTGACATTTTTTCCACCATTGCACAAAAACGTTCTGTATTGCTATCATCCAATGGCGCATCCACTTCATCCATTAAGCAAAACGGTGCGGGATTCAGCCTGAATAGTGCGAACACCAGCGCCAACGCAGTAAGGGCCTTCTCGCCGCCAGAAAGCAGTTGAATGGTCGTATTCTTTTTGCCAGGAGGTTGTGCGAATACTTGCAAGCCTGTATCTAAAATTTCGTCGCCGAGCAGCTCTAATTTAGCTTGTCCGCCCGCAAATAAGGTTTTAAATAAGTCGTCAAAATGTGCATTGGCCGAGTTAAATGTTTGCATCAGCTTATCGCGCGTCTCGCGGTCAATCTTTTTAATCGCTTCTTCCAGCGTTTCGCTCGCTTCAGTTAAATCTAACATCTGGCTATCTAGGTAACTTTTACGTTCCGTTTCAGTCGTTAGCTCTTGAATTGCTGCCAAATTAACAGGACCGAGTGCTTCAATTTCCTGTTGCAAGCTATTAGTTTTATTTAAAAAATTGCTAGTTTTTGCATTTTCAGCCAAACCTTTTGCCAGTTCAGCTTCATCCAAGCCATTTTCTTGCAAACTAAGCTGACATTGCTCAAAATAGAGTCGCGCCCCTTGCTCACTTAAGCGACTTTGCTCAACACTATCACGAATTGGATGCAGTTGCTGCTCGTTTTGCATGCGCGTACGGTCTAATTCTTGCAGCTTTGTTTCTACCGACGCTTGTGTATTCCGCGCCTCAGTTAAGGCAGTTTCGCGCAATAGCTTGGTATCAATCGCCTGCGCTAAATTGGTTTTCAATGTTTCCATTGGCGTAATTTCAAGCGCATTTTCTGTCTCTGTTTTACGCAATAAAAATGCCTTACTTTCTTCGCTAATGACATTAATTTTATTATTTAAATCATTGATATTATTATAAATTAATTTAAAATTAAATGTAGCTTCTTGTTTAGATTTCTCTGCCTGCATAACGGTGTCACGTAAAAATTGAAAAGCTTCTTCGGCAAGTTGATGCTTGTTTGCATCTGCGTTCTTGGCCATTTCCAGCCCATTCATTTTGCTTGCAATCGCCTGTAAAGTCGCCTTTTGCTTGCTGATATCTCCTTGCAAAGCTGAGTTTCGCGTATTCGCAGTCAAAATCTCTGCTTGAATAGTCGCCTCACGCGCTTGTGAAACTTGCATGGCTTGCTGCAATCGCGATAGCTCCAGTTGCTGCTGATGCAGTGTTTGCGTTGCAGTTTTAAGTTGATTACTTTCTGTTTGTTGCAGCTCGCGTGAATTTTGCAACGCTTTTTCAGCGGCACTCAATTGCTCACCAGCTGCTTGCTGATTGGCTTGCAGCTTAGGTAGCTCTTTTTGCAAGGTCTCTAAACGCTGCTGGCGCTCAATCACACCATGCAAGTTGGTATTCTCTCCATGGTAGGTGATGCTGTGGCGCGTCAGCACATCGCCTTGCTGATTGACCAACTTTTCACCTAAATTAAGCGATGCAATCGCCTTATTGGCATCATCGCCAGGAGCCAATAGAAATGCGCCTTCCAGCCAATCCGCCAAAATCGCTTGCAAGTCATTCGGACAATCTAGAATGACGCTAACTAGCGGTTTTAAACTTGCGTTTGCTTTAGTATTTTGTTTAGAAGCACCAGCAAAACCAAGCACCAGTGAGCCAGGCGGGCGATTATCTAATACGGAGTTAGCAATCAGTGCGTTTAACTTTTCGCCCAGAATCGCCTCTAGTGCCACACTCCAAGCAGAATCAATTTTGATTTTTTGCCATAAGCGCACGTTATTTTTTAAACCTTTGCTGTTTAGCCAGTCGCTTAATTTGCCTTCCGAATTGAGCGATAGCTGGATTTTTTGCAGCGATTGCATCTCGGCCTCGGCCTGATTCGATGAACGTTGTGCAGCATTTTGTACTTCCCTTAAAGTCAAAATTTGACTTTGCAATTGCGTTTCTTCGTTGCGTAGTTTTTGCAGATTTTTTTCAAAGAAAACAATGCTTTGTTGTGCTTGAGCCAAATCGCTTTCTACATTTTTAAGCAGCGCATAATCTGGGCGCTCCAAGCCCGCCAGATCGGCTTCCAAGCGCTCTAGACGCTGTGTATTTTCGTCTATCGAACGGTTTAAATATTGTATATTATTGGTTTCAATTTGAATGCGCTGGTTCGCCTCAGTCAGCGCTTGCTGGCTTTTTTGCGCCAACTCAGCCACTTTTTTTAACGTTGCCTCTTTTTCGGGAAGTGTTGTAATTAAGGCTTCTAATGTAGAGGCAGCCTGCAACTCAAGCGCTGACGCGGTTTCTAACTCGATATTGAGTTGTGCTAGCTTTAGCTGTGTTTCAGAATTTACTGTGGCATTTCGCTCAATTGAATGCGTGAGTTGCTGCAATTGTTGCGCCATACGTTCACGCGCTTCTGCATTTTGTTTAACTTGATTTTCTAAATTGGCAACCTCTGCATTTGCTTCATAATAAGCCGCTTGAGCCGTGTTAATGGCTTCGGAAGCGGCATAAAATGCCTGCCTACAAGTTTCGAGATTTGATTCACTTTTACGCAATTCAGCCATTTGCGCTTCCAGCTGGTTTACCAGCTTTTCAACATTGGCTTTCGCTTTTTCCCAATCGCGGCTCGCATCACGCTTTTTTAAAAGCCATAACTGCCCCTCTGCCAGCTTTAATGCGGCCTGCAAGGCATGGTATTGTTGCGTCACAACCGCTTGAGATTCGAGCTTGGTGATTTGTTTTTGCAATTCACGACAAATATCTTCTACCCTTGTCAGATTTTCGCGTGCGTCACGCAAGCGCAATTCGGTTTCGCGACGGCGCTCTTTATATTTGCTAATACCCGCAGCTTCTTCCAAATAAACACGCAACTCTTCTGGCTTTGCATCCACAATACGAGAAATAGTGTTTTGTCCGATAATGGCGTAAGCGCGACCTCCAAGGCCAGTTCCCAAGAACAAATCTGCCACATCGCGACGACGGACAGCCGTATTATTGATGTAATAGGTCGAACCCTTTTCTCGCTCGATAATGCGCTTTACGGCGATCTCTGCGTACTGACTCCACTCACCAGACGCGCCACCAAAACTGTTATCAAAAATGAGCTCAACAGAAGCGCGCGAAATAGGTTTGCGATTGGCAGAGCCGTTAAAAATAACAGCATCCATCGCATCAGCGCGCATTTCCTTGGCCGAGGATTCGCCCAGCACCCAACGCACCGATTCCATCACATTAGATTTGCCGCAGCCATTTGGTCCAACCACGCCAACCCTTTGCCCATGCATGTGGATTGTGGTTGGATCTACAAAAGATTTGAAACCGGCAAGTTTTAGGTGGGTTAAGCGCAAAATAATTAGGAATAATTAGGATTTAATTTTAAGCGTTATAATAACGTTTTTTTAAGCCAAAATCCGCATTTCACATCATGAACACACAAACTTTAGGTGGCAAACCCACTGCACAAGCCAACAAAAATTTAGAAACCTTCGCGAACCCTAAGCCAGCCCGAGATTTTCATATTCATATGGAAATCCCCGAATTTACTTGCTTGTGTCCAAAAACTGGACAGCCAGATTTTGCAACGATTTATTTGGACTATATTCCAGATGAGTTTTGTGTTGAACTCAAAAGCTTAAAGCTCTATATTTGGAGCTTTCGCGACGAGGGCTGCTTTCACGAAGCTGTAACGAATCAAATTTTGGATGATTTAGTCGCTGCAACAAATCCGAAATTTATGCGCGTGACAGCCAAGTTTTTTGTACGTGGCGGCATATTCACCAACGTGGTCGCAGAGCACCGCAAAGCGGGCTGGCAGCCGAAACCGCTGGTCGACTTAACGCAATTTGAATCGCAAAAGAATACGCGCGGCTAAACGCTAAAATAGTAATATTCATTGACAATTGCCCTGCCCGTCTTTAATATTGCGCCTTCTCGAATTGTTGCTAATTTAAGAAGCTAAATTTAGCAGACAGATTTTGCGGTAAACGGGGGTATAGCTCAGCTGGGAGAGCGCTTGCATGGCATGCAAGAGGTCAGCGGTTCGATCCCGCTTACCTCCACCAAATTTGTTGAGTTATTAGATATTTTCGATTCAGAAAAAGTTGTAAATGGTGTAAAATACACCCTGTTTTAAGTAGCAAGATGTATCGGTTTAAATTCCAAGGTCCCCATCGTCTAGAGGCCTAGGACACCTCCCTTTCACGGAGGCGACCGGGGTTCGAATCCCCGTGGGGACGCCAAAACACAACCACCACCTTCTAGGTGGTTTTTTGTTTTGTGGCTTCGTCACGAGGTGCTTTGATTAAGCAATCACTGATTGCTTGGACGCTGAGCGAAGCCGAAGCGGTCTTGAGCGCCAGCGAAGGATGACAGAATCGCCCTAGGGCGAGATTGGCACAATCGCCGCTAAGTTAGCACTTATAAATACTGTTATATAATCTCACTCTTTAAAATTACCAAGCCAAAACATTAGGACAACTAACATTTAAATCATGATCGCATCCACTAACATTAATTTAAAAGTGCCATTTAACGAGAAAGACCAAGCTAAATCGCTGGGTGCACGTTGGAATGCGGAGGCTAAGTTGTGGTATGTGCCGCAGGGTTTGGAGGCTGCACCTTTTGAAAAGTGGATGACTGCTGCCGCCAATGCCGCGCCTGTAGAAGCAACCGTTACACCTACCATCAAATCTATGCCACAAGCACATGTAGGTGAAAATAAGTCGTTAGGCGATGATTTAGATGCCATTAACGCTGCACTGCGCGATGCTTATGAACCAAACGAGGATGCGTTTTAGCATTGCATGGTGCGCCGCAAGCATCACAACGTGTATGTGATTGAGTTATCGAAAGACGTGCTGTTTGAGGGCAAGTTTAAAAAGTGCAACCCGAACTACATCACTGGAAAGCCCTGCGTGTATGTGGGTATGACGGGTTTAGACCCCGATGTGCGGTTTGATAAGCACAAGGCGGGTATTCAATCGAACCGCTATGTGCTGCAGTATGGTCTGCACCTGCTGCCCGATTTGTATCAAGGGTTTAACCCCATGGCCTATGACGAAGCAGTTGCAATGGAAATTGAAATTGGCATTGATTTGCGTAGCGCGGGCTTTGGCGTTTGGCAGGCCTAATGTGTTTAGAGCGTTATAATATCAAACATGACAACCACAAACCCGCCCGCACAACCCAAAAACCCTTTACACGGCGTTACGTTAGAGGCCATTGTGACTGCGCTGCATCTGCATTTTGGCTGGGAAGAACTAGCGCAGCGCATACCTGTGAATTGTTTTACGCATGACCCGAGCATTAAATCTAGCTTAAAATTTTTGCGCAAAACGCCCTGGGCGCGCGATAAGGTGGAGAACCTTTATATTTTTATGTTGCGCGATACAGCGCGTGCTGCTGATTTTTAAATCACCCGCCCCTAGACTAAAGCATTGACATGTCTGCCCGCCGCCCCATGGGTATTGGCTCTCAGAGCATCTATTTTATGCCTCGTAATTTGGATGCTGCTAAAGACGCTGCCGCCGTTCTAGTCTCAACGCCCATTTTTACATAGACATGCTCTAAATGCTTATTCACAGTTCTATCGCTGGTTTCCAAAATATCACCAATATCTCGACTTGTTTTACCTTTAATTACCCAATACAACACCTCTGACTCACGTTTGGTTAAATTAAAAATAAGCATGAGTGCTTGTATTTGTGCGGTATCCGACTCCTCTCTAAGTAGCACGAGAGTTTGCTCTCCGCTTTTATTTTCACCAATGGTGAATATTAGCCGATTGCCACCTTGTATGATGTTAAGCGGCTGTAATTCTTGCAACTCTTTCAGCTCAGCAAGCCAGTTTAGTAATGCTTTTGGCGCAATGCCATTTGCTAATCCATGTTTAAAATAACTTT
>JBJXDT010000060.1:0-4414 GCA_046153505.1 Methylophilaceae bacterium
TTATCTACCCAACCTTGAAATAGGTGATTAGTTCCAAATGGGGTTTGAAATGCAAAGTTATTATTGTTGCTTGATAGCAACTCTTGATCTAGTCTCACTGTTAAGAAATCGATACCTACACCACCACCGACTTTATAATAATGTGCATCAATGGCCTTGTCACCACCTGCGTAATCAGATTGCTTAGCATATTCAGCTGTGTAGACAGCTCTATAATTGGGGGTGAATGGATGAATGCCATCAACCCTCACACCAAATGTTTTATTAGATTGATTTCTTGCTGCATTTGCAGCGCCTGCACCGAACCATCCATTACCTAATCCCAAATCGTCAAATGAAGACAGATAAGCATAGCCAGTTACGCTTTCAGTAGGAGTTAAATAATATTTGGCATTTGCAATTTCTAATTTTCCATCAGTACGTAATCTAGTGGTGATTTGTCTTACAGACTCAAAATGTGCCAAATAAATATCGGTATCAGGCACTGCTTTAGTAAGGACAGACACACCATCGAATACTTGCATCACTTGGCGAAAGCCAATATCTCCAATAAAACGAACGTTATCTAGATTGGTTTGCTGACGTCCCAGACGAAATTTAGTATTTTTAATACCAGTCCAGTCCAAATAGAGCTGATTGACACCAGTGTAATCAGGGTCAACAATTTTTGCATAGGCAAGCTTATCTGGTTGATTGCTAGCTGCACTAATCGGTGTAAAACTTGTACTATCGTTAAACTTATCTTCTAATTTACTTACATCAATTAATTGCGCACCAAAGCTAAAGTTATGATATGGCGCAGTTTGCCATCCGATTAAGCTACGTAAAGTAATGCCATTTGCATCTTCAAGCGGCCTCGCAGGGGTAAGAACTGGCGCATTGCCATCTTGGCTCACATTTTCATAACGTAACCTAAAGCTAGTTAAGTTTTTCCCGTCTTTAATCGCATCCATAAAAGTGTATTCAGGTAGCACCTCCACAGCTTGAGCAGACTGTTCTTCTGCATAAGTCGCTTGAGATGCTAAAGCAAATGTCATTGCTACCACACACGATATCTTAGTTAAATTCAGTGATGGATCTTGATACATATATAACCCCTTTTATAATAATATTGATATGTTTAAATAGCTTTTTTTAAGCGGCTTTTTTAGCGTGGCGATCATATAAAAATCTAAGTACTTCACTTCGCAAATGGTTATATTGCTTATCTTCTGCAAGTTCCAGGCGATTTCGTGGTTTAGGCAAATCTACAGTTAAAATATCGCCTATTGCTGCAGCAGGACCATTGGTCATCATCACAATCTTGTCAGAAAGCAAAACAGCTTCATCCACGTCGTGTGTCACCATGATGGCTGTGCAACCAGACTTCACCATTATTTTCATCAGTTCATCTTGTAAACTAGCTCGAGTAAGGGCATCAAGTGCTCCAAACGGTTCATCTAACAACAGAACTTTAGGCTCCATTGCAAGCGCACGAGCTATTCCAACACGCTGCTTCATTCCACCGGATATCTCATTGGGGCGTTTTTCTATCGCATGACTTAGACCTACCAATTCAAGCGCTGCTTTGGTACGTTCAGTAAGCTGCAATTTCGATTCTGATTCAGCAAATACGCGTTCAACAGCGAGATAAACATTTTCAAAGCAGGTAAGCCATGGCAATAATGAATGGTTTTGAAACACTACTGCTCGTTCAGGACCTGGTTTAGCTATTTCTCGGCCAGCACAAAATAAATGCCCAGTAGTTGGCTGTAATAAGCCAGCAATCAAGTTAAGTACAGTAGATTTTCCACAACCCGAATGACCGATAATAGAAACAAACTCACCTTCTTTAACGTTTAAGTTGATGCCTCTTAACGCCTCAAAAGTTCCTTTTTTTGTGCTGAAAGTCATGTTGACGTCTTCTAGCAACACATATCGATCTTGAATGTTTTTTTCCATGATAATTTATCCTTTTTTGACTATTCGTAGCTAAAGCGTTTAGCAACCAAAATTAGCAACTGCTCTAACAGTAAGCCAACAATGCCTACAATAAATATCGCGATAATGATGTGTTCAACGTTTAAATTATTCCATTCATCCCATACCCAAAAACCAATACCAACTCCACCTGTAAGCATTTCAGCTGCAACAATCACTAGCCATGCAGTGCCAATTGAAAGGCGAATTCCAGTAATCATGTAAGGTAGAACACTCGGAAATAAAATCTTGGTAACGATTTTCCACTCACTTAAATTAAGTACTTTTGCCACGTTCATATAGTCTTGTGGTACTTTGCTTACACCTACTGCGGTATTGATAATCATTGGCCAAATTGCAGAAATAAAAATTACCCAAATTGCTGCGGGATTTGCTGCTTTAAATACCAGCAAACCAATAGGCAACCATGCCAGCGGAGAAACAGGGCGCAACAGGCTAATGACTGGTGCAGTCATTCGATTTAAGAACTCAAATCTACCAATCATAAAACCCATTGGGATGCCAATTAATGCAGCCAGTCCAAAACCTAGTGCAACACGTTTAAGTGAGTTCAATATATTCCAGCCAATACCAACATCATTTGGTCCATTGATATAAAAAGGATTAGCAAATAATTCCACAGCTGAATGCCAAGTTTGCAATGGGCCAGGTAACCCCTTGGTTTGGAATGAAATTGCACCCCAAATTGCAATGAGCAATCCAAGTCCAAATAAGGGCGGTAAAATCCAATTGAAAAATGTGCGCGACTTTAAAACCCAAGAAAATTTAATTAGATTTGACTTTGACATTTCAGCGGTCTCTTTGGGCAACGTTTCTGTGACTAGTGTTACCACGTTATCCTTGCTTACTTGAACCATTTTCTTGTCCACATATTCTTCTTTATTGATACTGACTGCGCTCATGACTGGCCCCTTTAGTAATTAAACCTTCACCTTAAAACCATTCGCATATGCCTTTGGATCGCTACCATTCCAAACCACACCGTCAATGAGTTTGCTAGTACGCATAGGGTCTTTAGGTACCGAAACGCCAAGCGCTGCTGCAGCTTCAGTGTAGATATCAATACGGTTTACTTTTTTAGCAATCGCTAGGTAATCTGGATCAGATTTAAGCAAGCCCCAACGTTTATGCTGCGTGAGGAACCACATACCATCTGACAAATAAGGGAAACTAACTTTGCCATCATTAAAGAATTTCATGTAATTTGGGTCTTCCCATTTCTTGCCAATACCATTGTCGTAGTGGCCTAAGAAACGACCTTCAATGACCTCTTCAGGTGCATTTACATACGATTTACTAGCAATGAGTTTGGCTACTTTCGCACGGTTAGCTGTAGCATCGATGTAGCGGCTAGCTTCTAAAATTGCTTTTGTTAATGCAAGTGAGGTATTTGGATTTTTTGCTACAAATTCTGCAGTAGTTCCTAGGACTTTCTCGGGATGATCAACCCAAATATCTTGGGTTGTCGCTACTGTAAAGCCAACTTTGTCATAAATTGCGCGAGCATTCCATGGCTCACCAACACAGTAACCATCCATATTGCCGATACGCATATTGGCTACCATTTGTGGAGGGGGTACTACAATCGTTTTTACATCTTTAATCGGGTTGATACCGTAAGTGGCAAGCCAGTAATACAGCCACATCGCATGTGTGCCAGTTGGAAAAGTTTGTGCAAAAGTAAAGTCGCGGTTTTCGTTATCTAGTAATCGCTTTAATGTTGCGCCAGTAGTTACTCCTTTGTCTTTTAATTGGCTTGACAAAGTAATACCTTGACCGTTGTTACTAAGTGTCATAAGGATATTCATATCTTTTTGTTGACCACCAATACCCATTTGTATGCCATAGACTAGGCCATACAAAACATGCGCTGCATGTAGTTCGCCATTTACTACTTTGTCTCGTACGCCTGCCCAAGATGCTTCTTTTGAAGGGATTATCTTGATACCGTATTTTTTATCAAACCCCATTTCTGCAGCTACCACGATTGGGGCGCAGTCTGTTAATGGAATAAATCCAACTTTAACTTCCGTAATTTCTGGGGCATCTGAACCTGCAGCCCAAGCTGTGCTTTGAAATCCTTCAGGTAGTAAATTAGTCATTGCCGCTGCTCCAAATGCACTTGCAATAGTGGTTTTTATAAAATTACGACGGTTTGAATCTTCAGGTTTAGTTTCTGGTAGATTCAGTGCCGTAATGTTGTAATCTTTATGGCTCATGGTTACTCCTTGGTTAAACAATTTTTCCAAAAAAAAACGTCTTGTTTCTTAAGAAATCACTCTTAAGTAACAAGACGTCGTTGTCTTAAATCTGTTTATCACACCTACATTGGTATGATTTGTTTATTGATTTTTGCCCGCCGTTGGACATAACTCTTTATTACATATTAAAGCTCTATATTAAACTATCAGAAGTTCTGCTGCGTCTAGTAGTT
>JBJXDT010000061.1:0-16878 GCA_046153505.1 Methylophilaceae bacterium
AAAAAAACTATCAAACGTGTTTTCTCTTTCCTTAAAGTCATTGGAATCCAAGCATGTTAAAATGCATCGAATATTGATCCACCAATTGCAAAAAATTTTTGACCCACTTAAACTAATTAACTTATTGATTAATATATGTAATTAATTTAATTAATGATACAAAATTAAATGCATAAAACTGCACTTTTTGGCTCAAAATTTCATGCAAATATAGAATGTCAGGAAATGGTAAAAACGTAACCATAACGTAGCTATTATGTATTAGAAATTAACTTTTTAGGGCTTTATTAGACTTAATTTAAATTTAGCGGGTGTTGCAAGTTATTGATTTAGTTGATAAATATTTTTAAATTCAAATCTCATAATCCGTTGGTACTGTGTTCGACTCACAGAGGGGCCACCATTTTATTGGACTCGGAGAAATCTGAGTCCTTTATATTTTGTAGCTTACAATTGATATTGTTTGGCGTTAGTCTGTCTGCTAGTAGATAAGTAAATTAAGTTATCGTAGGGCAAGGATCGGTCAAAAGCGACAATTCATAACTAGTCTGAAATGTTAATTTTATCCTCGAGTGCTGAAGACTCAAGTTTTATTTGATGATCTAACATTAAATTTGATGCGTCGTCAATCAGTCCCAACTTTTCTTCGGTAAACTCACTGACTTCATTTGGATTCTGTACTATTTTAGGTGTGATAATGACAACGGTTTCAGTGTTATTAACTGTTTCTGTAGTAGTAGAAAAAAGACGTCCAATGCAATGTTACATTCTGCACATTACTGCTTGGGAGTGTAGATTCAACTGAACAACTTTATATTTACTAACTTTTGTTTGATTCACATCAAAGCAGAGTAGCAAGCGTCTTCGTAGAATTCATCTAATGAATTAATAGATGAATTTATCAAAACGGAGACTTAAACTATGAAGAGAACTATTTTAGCAACTGTAGTAACTTTTGCATTTTTGCCTACGCTAGCATCCGCAGAGGCAGGTGACTGGGTAGTGCGCGTTCGAGCGGTTGATGTAAGCCCAAACGAAGACAGTAAGCTTGGCAGTACGGTTAATAATTTAGGGCTAGGTGCAATCATGTCACCAAGCGCTGAATTAGCTGTAGATAGCAATGTAATCCCCGAATTGGATATTTCTTACTATATTACAAAAAACATTTCCGCTGAGCTGATTCTGGCAATAGGCACACGTCATGATGTTAGCGTAAAAGGCGATGCGCTAGGGACTGTAGGCAATCAGGACTTGGGTTCTGTCAATGTATTACCTCCAACGCTGACAGCGCAATGGCACTTTAATCCAGACCAAACTATCGATCCATATATTGGCGCTGGTCTAAACTACACACATAGTTTTGACCGCAGTTTGAAATTTTCCAAAAACGCACTAGCGGGGAATGACATTCGAGTTGATAGCAATATGTTTGGCGTTGTTGCTCAAGCAGGCGTAGACATTAACTTAAAAGACGGTTGGCTAATTAATGCTGATGTTAAATATATCACCATGAATACTGACGTAGAAGCTAGGCTTGGTGCGGGAAATACCGGCGCTTGGACAAAAATAGATGATCTGGATATTAACCCTTGGGTTTTTGGTATTGGCATCGGTAAGAAGTTCTAGTCAGTACATTCATATAAATACTTGCAGTTTCCACCCCTCCTCTGTCAGATACTTTGGCAGAGGTTTTTTTTGCAATTGATTATGTTACGGCGCAAAACAAATTAATTTGATGTACTACATCCATCCATATTGCCCATCCTGCCAAGATGACGAGCGCTAAGCCAGCCAATCTCATACTTATTGACTCTGTAATTATTTGATTAGCTACTTTCAACTTGCTCCATAGCCATTGCCCGAAGATAAGCGAACCGCTACTGCCAATCGCAAATGCTGCCATGCTTAAACTCCCTTGTAGCGGGTTGCCACTTAGAGAAGCAACTATAACTGCCGAATAAAGCAGGCCACAAGGCATTAAGGCCCAGCATATGCCTGTAATGAAAACTCCTCCGCGCATCTGCGCCATTTTTTGTATGCGATGCCATATGTTACGACCAATATGTTGAATCCAAATCGGCTGCCTAGCAAAAAGTAAAAGCACCAAGCCCCAACAGAATATAAAAACATGAAAAAATGTCCAAATAGGATGTAATTGCGAGGTTTTTGAAGAGAGCCAAGCCAATAAACCTATTGAGCTTGCTGCTAGCGCACCAAGGCAAGCATAACCAATTAACCTGCCAAGTTGAAACTGCCAGAAGGATCCCGAGCCATTAGCTTTTGATAAACTGCCGCAAGCCGCGCCGCACATCGCTACACAATGCGGCCCTCCTGCCAACCCCATTATTAAGGAAGTTAAAACGAGTGAACTTTGCATGCAACAAAGTATAGGGGATTTTATGTAAGCTTGATTAAATCTCAGATTATTTTTGAGAATCTGGCGCGATTATTATCCACCTGAAGATTTCGATCAAATAGCATCGCAATGCCGCGCACAAAAAACCAACCAAGCTGCGTGACATATATTTCGTCATCTTCAATTTCTACCATTCCATCAGAGGAAAAGGCCTCTAACGCTAGCAATTCTTTATGAAAATAGTTTTTAAAATCTATCAAATATGAGGACTCTATAGATTCAAAATCTACGCTACCTTGGCACATAATCGCCATAATTACGGCGCGGCGCAACATGTCATCGTGCGTAAGCGCTAAACCGCGCACAATTGGAAAACGTCCTTGATTAATATAATCGTAATATTCATCCAAGGTTTTTGCATTTTGGCTATAGGTGGCACCAACCCTGCCGATTGCAGAAACACCTAAACTGATTAAATCACAATCTGGTTGTGTGCTATAGCCTTGAAAGTTACGATGTAATCTTCCTTGCCGCTTGGCTACCGCCAACTCGTCTTGAGGTAAGGAAAAATGATCCATGCCAATATACACATAACCAGCCTCTAAAAATGAAGAGATTGCATTAGATAGCATGCTCACTTTTTCATGTGCGCTAGGTAAATCGGCCATATTAATATAGCGCTGTGGCTTAAAGCGCACCGGCAAGTGTGCGTAAGCATAGAGCGCGATTCTGTCAGGTTTGATGAGTTTTGATACTTGTGAAATGGTGCGCGTGAATGAGCGCGGTGTTTGTTTTGGCAAGCCATAAATCAAATCAACATTGATTGAATCAAAACCAATTTGACGTGCATAATCTACAAGATTAAATACATCTTCTAGTGGCTGTATGCGATGCACCGCTGCCTGCACCTGTTCGTCAAAATCTTGCACGCCAAAACTTAAACGATTAAACCCAAGACTTGCAAGATGCTCTATTCGCTGTTTGTCTACGGTGCGAGGGTCTATCTCAATTGAATACTCGCCGCCAGGTACCAATGAAAAACTATTTCTAATTTTGTTCATTAGTTGCGTAATTTCTTCATCGTTCAAAAAAGTAGGAGAGCCGCCGCCTAAATGCAGTTGACTCACAATCTGATTTGAACCCAACAATGCAGTATGCATGTCGATCTCTTTTTCTAAATATCGCAGGTACTCTTTAGCACGTGAATGTTGGCGCGTGATGATCTTATTGCAAGCGCAATAAAAACAAAGTGACTCACAAAATGGAATGTGGATATACAACGAAAGCGGCAAAGCTACGCCGCCGATTTTACGGCTTTCTAATGTCTGCTTATATTGTGCGTCTGTAAAGGCTTCCACAAATCTATCCGAGGTTGGATAAGAAGTATAGCGCGGGCCTGGAACATCAAACCTTGAAATCATGGAAATCAGTTCTGGTGTAATAATGGTTAATTGATTTGGTCTGTTCACTCTGCTTCTAGTCACCATAGCGTCTTCCTCCAACTGTTTGTGCTACTTTGACATTTTTGGCTGATATCTTCTTTGATTTAAATCAAGCGATGATTTAGTAGGGCAACAATTTTTGCATGTTCTGTCACTACCATTCATTTCAATAACAGAGTATGCTTTCAGCAAATAGATAATTTAAGAGTCCATGAGCCCAGAAGTTTTTAAAGTAGCCTGTTCCAACTGCAATTTACGTGAATTGTGTATGCCCATAGGTTTAAATGTCGAGGATATGCAAAAGCTAGATGAAATTGTTGCGACACGCCGTAAAGTTAAGCAAGGAGATCTGTTATTCAACAATGGAGATTCTTTTACTTCCCTTTATGCGATTCGAACTGGGCTATTCAAAACATGTATCAGTACCGAAGATGGCCGAGAGCAAGTCACTGGCTTTCAAATGGCGGGTGAAATTATCGGTTTGGACGGTATTGTCAGTGAACGTCATACATGTAACGCTGTAGCGCTTGAGGACTCCCATGTTTGCGAGATGCCTTTTGCCCACGTCGAAGTCCTTTCAAGAGAGTTTCCAGTATTGCAACGACATGTGCACAAAATCATGAGTAGGGAAATTGTCCGTGAAAACGGCATTATGATGTTGTTAGGCAATATGCGTGCCGAAGAGCGGCTTGCTGCCTTTCTGCTTAACCTCGTCCAGCGTTTGCATGCACGTGGCTTTTCAGAGTCTGAAATGATTTTAGGCATGACTCGTGAGGAAATCGGCAGTTATTTGGGACTGAAATTAGAAACAATTAGTCGCACTTTTTCAAAGTTTAGTGAAGAAGGCATTATCGAAGTTAAACAACGCTACGTTCGTATTATTCAACCTCAGGCACTCAAAAAAATCTACAACCCAGAGACCTGTGCCTAAGGTTTGGGAACTTTTATGCCAGTAGCAGCATGGTTACGTGCCTGCATTGCTGGAGCCAGTGCATCTCGCTCAGCATCTAAAGTTTTATTAATCTCTATGCCTTTTCTGTAATAGTCATCAATTGCTGGGTCTGGCTTAGTAATGGCTAAGTAAAGTGTTGCAAAAGAAGCAACAATGACTAAAAACGGACCACCAAATACGAGCCAAGCAAAGCCAAATTTCCACCAAGGTTGTTTTTCAGTCGCTATGTTTTTAGCAAGTTCTTGATTGATCATTTTAGTATCTACCCTAATTTTTAGATTAATATTTAGGTACCAGGAAAACGGATTTTTCAGTTTCAGTGCTATTACTTGATAAGGCTTTAATTTCAAATACTATTTTGTGTGAACCTGCTGCAACCTTACCGTCTGGCACTTTTAAGTCTACAGCAATGTTTAACGCCTCTGCTGATTTAACTGAAACAACATTGCTATGCGATTCATCGCTGCCAGATTCAACTTCAGTTTCCAACTCAGGCAAACCGCTAGCCCTTATCTCATAGCGCTGTAAAGATTCCGTAGCATTCATAATTTGCAAACGATATACATTTTCTAACTTGTCGCCTTCTAGCCGCGCCATTACACCTCGGTCGCGCATTACATCCACCCGAAAACCGCTACGATTGTATAGACTCACACCCATGCCAACACAAAGCAAAATTAAAAGCACGGAGTAAATTAGTACGCGTGGCCGCAAAATATGCTTAAGCATTTGTTGACGAGACCAATTTTGTGAAAGGCCGTTTTGTGTGGCATATTTGATTAACCCACGAGGATAATTCATTTTATCCATAATAGAATCACAAGCGTCAACACAAGCACCGCAGCCTATACACATATACTGCAATCCATCGCGAATGTCTATTCCAGTCGGGCAAACTTGAACACACATGGTGCAATCTATACAAGAGCCCAATTTTTTATCTTTTAGATTATTTAACTCTGCTTTTTTAGACCTTGCTCCTCTAGGCTCGCCGCGTTGTTCATTGTAAGCTACTATCATCGTGTCATTATCAAACATCACACTTTGAAAGCGCGCATATGGACACATATATTTGCATACTTGTTCGCGCATAAAGCCTGCGTTTCCATATGTTGCAAATCCATAAAACATCACCCAAAAAGTATTCCAAGGGCCCGCAGAAAAATGCATCATATCGTGCATCAACTCACGTATTGGTGTGAAATAGCCAACAAAGGTAAAGCCTGTCCATAACGCAAACAAAATCCAAACGATATGTTTGATGGTTTTCTTTGTGATTTTATTTGAGCACACTTCAGAGCCATCTAGCTTCATACGAGCTGCACGATCACCCTCAACTTTGGCCTCAATCCAAAGAAATATCTGCGTATAAACAGTCTGCGGGCAAGTATAGCCGCACCATAAACGGCCTGCTACGGTGGTAAATAAAAATAAGGATAATGCAGAGATTATAAGTAATACAGTTAAGTATATTAAATCTTGCGGATAAAGCACTAAACCAAAAATGAAAAAACGCTTTGATTCTAAATCAAAAAGCAAAGCTTGCCTTTGACCCCATTCTAGCCAAGGCACACCGTAAAAAAACAATTGTGTCAGCCAAACCATCAGCCAACGCCATTTGGCAAGAGAACCACTTATGCTACGTGGGTATATTTTAATTTGTGCTTCATAAAGCGAGATTGTGCTCTCAGCTAATGCAGCATGATTAGTCTTCATGTTTTTCGTTTTCAAGCGCATCATTATCATGTTTGTTGTGAGATAAACCCCAAACATAAGCTGTGAGCACATGTATTTGTTCTGGCGTAAACTTAGCTTGCCATGCAGGCATTTGATTTGTTTTTCCTTCATGAATACGTTTGATGATAGCGGCTTCGCCTGCACCATGTAGCCAAATGTTGTCAGACAAATTAGGTGCACCTATACTTTGGTTTCCCTTACCTTCTGACCCATGACAAGCTCCACAAGCGACAAATTTCTCTTTTCCTAGCTTTGCTCGTTCTGCGTTATGGCTGGCGCCAGATAAGCTCAACACATAGTTTGCAACATTTTGCACGTCCTCTTCGGTGCCAACTACGGCTGCCATTGGAGGCATTATGCCCATGCGGCCATTGTTAAGCGTTTCGGTTATTTTTTCTGGAGTTCCGCCATATAACCAATCATTATCAGTTAAGTTTGGAAACCCGCGACTTCCGCGTGCGTCAGAGCCATGACATTGCGCACAGTTGTTTATAAACAAACGTTGCCCAATCGCTTTAGCTTCTGGATCTTTGGCTAAATCCTCTACAGACATTACAGCTAATTTGTCGTACAGCGGCTTTAAGTCTTGCTTGGCTTGTGTCACTTCACTTTCGTATTGACCAGCAGACGACCAACCAAATTTGCCTGCATAACTGCCAAGACCTGGATAAACCACTAGATAACCTAGGCTAAATACGATTGTGATCACAAATAACCATACCCACCAACGTGGAAGTGGATTATTCATTTCAGTAATACCGTCCCAAACATGGCCGCTAGTATTGTCAGTATTTCCAGGTTTAACTTTCATTTTGCTGGTAAACCAAAGCAGCAACACACAGCCAACAATCCCGATTAAGGTGATGGCTGCGATATAAAAAGACCAAAATCCACTTGTAAAGTCACTCATTTTATTTTCCCTTTATTGATCATGCTTCTTACTTTTCGTCAAAAGGCAAATTGGCAGCTTCTTTAAATGCAGCAGTATTGCGATTGCGCCATGCCCAGACCACAATGCCCACAAAAAGTAAAAAACTGAATACAGTAGCTACAATGCGAAGAGTATTAATATCCATGTTTAAACCCCTTATTTAAGAATCAGGCCAAGACCTTGCAAATAAGCAATCAAAGCGTCTTGTTCTGTATTACCTTTAACATCATCTGCCGCAGTTGCGATTTGGGCGTCCGTATAAGGCACCCCAACTTTGCGTAGGGCGTTCATATGCGCGGGTAATGACTCAAAATCAACCTGCGTTTTTTCCAACCATGGGTAGGCAGGCATAATAGATTCGGGGACAACATCGCGTGGGTTATTTAAATGAATGCGGTGCCAATCATCACTATATTTGCCGCCAACGCGCGCTAAATCTGGCCCTGTACGTTTGCTACCCCACTGAAAAGGGTGATCAAAAACAGACTCACCTGCTACCGAGTAGTGTCCATATCGCAATGTTTCTGAGCGTAATGGGCGGATCATTTGAGAATGGCAATTGTAGCAACCTTCACGAATATAAATATCTCGCCCAGCTAGTTGTATTGCGCTGTATGGCTTTAAGCCGCGAATCGGTTCTGTAGTAGATTTTTGAAAAAATAAAGGCACTATCTCTACTAATCCACCAATTGCAACCACTAACAAAATTAGCACAATCATCAAGAAATTATTAGTCTCGATCTTTTCATGACTGAAACCACTGCTTGCATTATGTTCTGACATTATATTTTCCTTATTAGCTAGCAACAGCATTAGGTATGTTGAGTGAAACCGCTTTGCCACTCGTTGCTGTTTTAATCACATTCCAAAGCATAATTAACATTCCGCTGAGATATAGCAAACCACCCAGCAAGCGCACAATGTAGTAAGGGTGTTTGGCTTTCATGCTTTCTACAAAGGTGTAAGTTAAGGTGCCATCCAAATTAATGGCGCGCCACATTAAGCCTTCCATGACACCTGCAATCCAAAGCGCTGTGATGTAAAGAACAATGCCTACTGTGGCTAACCAAAAATGCAACTCTATTGCTTTCATGCTGTGCATTTGTTTTTGCCCAAACAGGCGTGGAATCATGAAATAAATTGCCCCCATTGAAACCAACCCAACCCAACCAAGTGCGCCAGAATGTACATGGCCAATTGTCCAATCGGTATAGTGTGAAAGTGAGTTCACTGTTTTAATCGCCATCATTGGACCTTCAAAAGTGCTCATGCCGTAAAATGAAAGCGATACAATCATGAAGCGTAAGATAGGGTCTGAGCGTAATTTATGCCATGCACCTGTCATCGTCATCAAGCCGTTAATCATGCCGCCCCAGCTGGGCGCTAACAATATGAGGGAGAACACCATGCCTAGTGATTGTGCCCAATCAGGTAAAGCGGTGTAGTGAAGGTGATGAGGGCCAGCCCACATATAAGTAAAAATTAAGGCCCAAAAGTGCACAATAGATAAACTGTAGGAATACACTGGGCGCTCAGCTTGCTTTGGCACAAAGTAATACATAATGCCCAAAAACCCTGCTGTTAAGAAAAAACCTACTGCATTATGACCATACCACCACTGCACCATGGCATCTTGAACACCAGCATACGCAGAATAAGACTTCATAAAACCTGCAGGTATTTCAGCACTATTTACAACATGCAACAAAGCTACAGCGATGATAAAAGCACCAAAAAACCAATTTGCCACATAGATATGTTTTATCTTGCGTTGCGCAATAGTGCCAAAAAACACGACGGCATATGAAACCCAAACTAGTGTGATGAGAATATCAATAGGCCATTCAAGCTCAGCATACTCTTTACCCGTGGTGTAGCCTAAGGGTAAAGAAATAGCGGCGGCAATAATCACTGCCTGCCAGCCCCAAAAAGTAAAGCTGGCGAGTCTGCCGCAAAACAGTCTTGTTTGACATGTTCGCTGAACCACATAATACGAGGTTGCAAACAAAGTGCATCCACCAAATGCAAAAATTACCGCATTGGTATGTAATGGACGCAATCGACCAAAACTTGTCCATGGTAAGCCCAAATTAAGTTCTGGCCATACAAGTTGTGCGGCAATAATTACGCCAACCAACATGCCTACCACACCCCAAACCACCGCCATAATCGAAAATTGCCTAACTACGCCATCGTTGTAACTTTCCTCTAATGTATTTATCGCTTTCATTTAGCCTCCTATTGAATTCATATTTATTTATTGCGATAACTTAAACAGCCACTTAGTAACTAGCTTTTAGTTTGCTTGATTTTTGATATTGGCGATTTGATTCAAATCAATCTTCGTGCAAAATTCGCTCGCCCTCAGCTTCTACATTTTCAAACTGACCTGAATAAATTGCCCACCAAAGGCCACCCAATATGGCAAGCACCAACATGACAGAAAGTGGAACCAACAAAAATAAAATATCCATTAAGTTGTTTGCCTTAGATATGGTGCACTGCGAGATAAACGCAGTGCATTTAAAATCACCATCAGTGAACTGATTGCCATGCCCAACCCCGCAAGCCATGCGGGCAAATAACCCAACACTGCAAGTGGCACGCAGATGGCGTTATATGCCGCTGCCCAAATTAAATTCTGCTTAACAATACGCATCGTTTTACGCGCATGAAGAATCAGCATTGGCAGGAGTATTAATTGCCCGCCTTGCACAACAAAATCGCTTTGTGCCTGCGTTAATGGCATTGCTTGCCCCATGGCTATAGATACGTTTGCGCCAGCCAAGATTGGACCATCATTTAAACCGTCGCCAACCATCACCACTTCATTACTTTCGCTTTGTCGTTTTTGCATATTGGCTAATTTATCTTGAGGAGTGCATTCTGTTTGTATATCTTCAATACCCAAGACTTTAGCTACTCGTTGCGCTGCGTTAAATTTATCACCTGTAAGCATTGCAACTTTAAAACCTTGTGCGACTAATATTTGTATTGTGGTTTGAGCGTCTTCTCGAATTTCTTCGGCTAATGTAAAGGTTGCCAATAAACCTACTCGGTTTGCCATGAACAGTTGCATGTCATCTGATTTGGGCGCCTCTACTCCACAATGTTTAGCAGATCCAACTTTTACTTGACCCAAGCAGGTGTCTGCCACTAAGCCAGCACCTAATATTTCCTTTACATTAAAGACCTCAATATAAGGTTGGGTACATGCATTCACCAAAGCGCGTGAAATTGGGTGTAAAGAATGTTGAGCAATCGATGCAGCCAACTTTAGTGCCTCTTGAGAATTGAAATCTTTAGTGGTATCGATACTTACAATTTTTATTTGATTGCTCGTGAGGGTGCCGGTTTTATCAAAAATAATAGTGTTTGCATGAGCAAGCGCTTCCAAAGCCTGTAAACGCCTAACTAAGATGCCGTTACGCGCCAATGCACCTGCGCTGGCAAGCATTGCTGCAGGCGTGGCTAAGGATAGTGCGCATGGACAAGTGACAATTAACACCGCGACTGCCGCCATTAACGCTTTGTTATGGTCGGTGTGCCAAAATAGCAAAGCTGCTCCAAAGGCGGCAACTAATACAAACAACAAAAATGGCTTTGCAATTCTATCTGCCAATAATGCCAAGCGCGGTTTATCAACAGCCACGCGTTCCATCAATGCAATAATTTGCGCATACTGTGTGGATTCACCTATTTTTTCTACTTGCATATTTACAGTAGAAGAAAGGTTATGGCTACCCGCTATTACATAATCGCCCAGTCCCTTAGTTACTGGACGAGATTCACCTGTTAGGAGTGCTTCATCTGCCTTTGTCCCCCCATATGTAATTTTGCCGTCGGCAGGAAACGCCTCGCCAGCGAAGACGCGAAGCACATTACCCACTTTTACGTTTCGCACGCTGATACGAGTAAAACTGCCATCTACATTTTGTCGTTCAACACTACTTGGCAAGTGTCGCATCAGCGCCTCTAGTGATCCAGCGGTGCGATCACGCATTCTTGCCTCTAACCAGCGCCCAATAAGTAAAAAGAATACAAACATGGTGAGAGAGTCATAATAAACTTCGCGCCCCCACCAGCTGCTTGGTTGAAATGTGACGGCAGAACTAACTACAAAAGTAATTAAAATACCCAGCGCCACAGGAAAATCCATACTGACGCGTTTTTGTTTTATGTCTTTTATCGCATTTGAAAAAAATGGACCACTAGAAAATAACAACACAGGTAGCGTAAGTACCCACGACGCCCAACGCATCAAATCTACGGTGTTCTGGGTAATCTCACCGATTTTTGCCACATATGCGGGGTAACCATACATCATCACCTGCATCATGCAAAATCCTGCAACTAGTAAGCGCCATAGCAATAAGCGCTGTTCCTTGCTATGTAAATCATTTTTACCAGATTGAGGAAATGTCTGATAGCCTGCATCGTTAATCGCGCACATCCATTCTGAGGGTTTAGTTTTGTTCTCTTCCCACACAACAATTGCGCGACCACTGCTGGCGTTTACTTCCGTACTCACTACCCCACTAATGGCTTTAAGTGCTTTTTCAACTGCAAAGCCACATGCGGCGCAATGCATACCTTCGATTGCAACACGCGATTCCCACAAGCCAGATTTTTTTTCACTAAATGCTGACCATTCAGCTGCATCATCCAGCGCAAACCAGCGCTGTTTTTGCACATTAACTTTTGAAATTTGGGGTAAAGATTCTGTCACTTGCATTAGGCAAGTGTAATGCGATTGTGAATACTTTAATTTGACATACATCAAGCCTAGTTAATTTAGCTTAAATGGCTGAAATTGCGTTAGGGTTTAATCGGTAGTATTTAATAATTACCATATAAAACGCCAGCTAATCAGTAGAATAATATTTGCTAGATCAAGCCATACTAGGGGTAGTCTATTGGATTGATGTAAGTATTTTTAAAGAGTTACGACTGATACAAGTAGTCTATAACTTAACCAAAGTTTGAAAGGGTTCTTGATGGAGCATTTACCTGCATTTGTATTTAACACTATTGAGGTATTAGTCTATCTATTTATTTTTATCGCTGGGTTATTTTTTGCGACAATTTTGATTATTTATCTCATTGATCGATTTCAAACCAAAAGCACATTAAGACGTAACTACCCGGTTCTAGCAAGGTTTAGGTATTTGTTTGAGCATATGGGAGAGTTTTTTAGACAGTATTTCTTTGCCCAAGATCGTGAAGAAATGCCTTTTAATCGGGCTGAACGTTCATGGGTATATCGTGCGTCTAAAAATGTCGATAGCACTGTCGCTTTTGGGTCGTCTCGCGTGCTTACAAATCCTGGCACAGTATTCTTTGTAAACTGTCCTTTTCCAACGTTAGAAGAGGACAATGTAGAACCTTCAGCAGTCACTATTGGCCCATACTGCAGGCAGCCATATACTACAAAATCAATTTTCAATATTTCTGGCATGAGCTACGGCGCTATTTCAATTCCTGCAGTTTTGGCGTTATCCAAAGGAGCAAAAATGGCGGGCATTTGGATGAACACTGGTGAAGGAGGATTATCACCTTACCATTTACAGGGCGGCGGTGATATCGTTTTTCAAATTGGCACGGCGAAATTTGGTGTGCGCAAAATTGATGGTGGGTTTGATGAACAAAAGCTCATTGAAATTTCAGCACATCCACAAGTTAAAATGTTTGAAATAAAGCTTAGTCAAGGCGCCAAACCTGGCAAAGGTGGCATTTTGCCAGGAGCGAAAGTGAATGAGGAAATTGCCTCCATTCGCGGGTTGGAAGTTGGTAAAGATGCACTTAGTCCGAACCGACATCCTGAAATTAACAGTGTAGATGATTTGTTAGATATGATTGACTATGTGAGAACTACAACTGGAAAGCCAGTTGGCTTTAAAACGGTTGTTGGCGCTATTGGATTTTTTGAGGACTTGTTTGTTAAGATAAATAAACGTGGGGTAAAAAGTGCGCCAGATTTTATTACAATCGATAGTTCAGATGGTGGAAGTGGTGCTGCGCCTATGAGTTTAATTGATAACATGGGGTTGCCGCTGAAAGAAAGCCTACCATTTGTTGTCGACAAACTAGTAGAGCATGGATTGCGAAACCGTATCAAAGTGTGTGCGAGCGGAAAACTTATTACGCCGGCAGAAGCAACTTGGGCTTTTTGTGCAGGTGCAGATTTTGTAAATTCAGCACGTGGGTTTATGTTTGCATTAGGCTGTGTGCAATCTCTACAATGCAATAAAAATACTTGTCCAACAGGCATTACTACCCACAATAAAAAACTTCAATTTGGCTTAAACCCAGAAGACAAAGCTCTACGAGTCATGCAATATGCAAAAAATATGCAAAAAGAAATTGGCGTCATAGCACACTCTTGTGGTGTGTCAGAGCCGCGCCAGCTTAATCGTGAACACGCGCGCATAGTGCAAGCAAATGGCAGATCTGTGAGTATGCTGGACATTTATCCTGAATCAGAGTCGAATATTATCAAGCTAAAGAAAATTAAAAATGTAAGTACCAAATTAGCTAACACGAACTTAAAGTAGCGACGAAAGAAAGCCAATCATGAGTACTTTGCCAAATCAAGAATCGGAAGCCAAAATGAATGCCTCAGATTTGTTCGTAAAAGCGCTAGAAAACGAAGGTGTAGAAAGAATTTATGGTGTACCCGGGGAGGAGAATTTGGCTTTCTTAGAAGCGATGCGCAAATCTAAAATCAAACTCATTCTTACTCGGCACGAGCAGGGCGCAGCCTTTATGGCAGCCACCTATGGCAGATTAACAGGCAGGCCAGGGGTATGTCTTTCCACTTTAGGTCCTGGGGCTACCAATCTGGTGACTGGTGCTGCTTATGCGCAATTAGGCGGTTTTCCTCTCATTATGATTACAGGGCAAAAGCCTATCAAGCATAGCAAGCAGGGGCTTTTTCAAATTGTTGATGTGGTCAGCATGATGAAACCCATTACTAAATATGCAAAACAAATAGTGAATGTAGATATGATTCCATCAATGGTGCGTGAAGCTTTTCGACTTGCCATCGAAGAGCGACCAGGTGCTGCGCTGCTTGAGTTGCCAGAAGATATTGCCGAAGAGGTAGTAGAAGATAAAACTGCGCCAATATTTGATATTAGTAAACACCGTTACCCGCATGCTGACCGAGAGATTCTAGAGATTGCTGCGACGATGATAAGAGAAGCCAAGCGACCATTGTTGATGGTAGGTGCTGGTGCGAATCGTGCTCGTATCCGAAATGCATTGTCAGATTTTGTAGAGCGTACCGATATTCCCTATGCCACTACGCAAATGGGAAAAGGTGTGGTTCATGGACAAAATGAAAAATATCTAGGAACTGCAGCGTTATCGAGTGGCGACTATATTCATTGCGCGATTGATCGGGCGGATTTAATTATCAATGTTGGACACGATGTTGTAGAAAAGCCCCCTTTCTTTATGGTTCATGGTGGGACTAAAGTGATTCATATTAATTTCAAATCTGCACAGGTGGACAATGTTTATTTCCCACAACTAGAGGTGGTTGGCGACATAGCGACATCCGTGCAACGACTTGCTAATCGTGTAGAGAAAACTAAAAATCATGATTTTTCATACTATATGAAAGTGCGTGAACATGTTTTGCAGCACATTGAGGAAGGCAAAGATGACCCTAGTTTTCCGATGAAACCGCAACGCTTTGTGGCTGATGTTAGAAAAGCCATGCCAGAAGATGGCATAATTGCCTTAGATAATGGCGTGTATAAAGTCTGGTTTGCACGTAATTATAGAACTTGGCAGCCTAACACTATTTTGTTGGATAATGCCTTGGCCACGATGGGCGCGGGGCTGCCCTCGGCAATGGAGGCAGCAAGGCTTTTCCCCGAACGCAAAGTCATGGCAATTTGTGGGGATGGTGGCTTTATGATGAATAGCCAAGAGTTGGAAACTGCATTACGTCTAAAGCTTAATTTGCTTATATTAATTCTTAACGATAATTCGTTTGGGATGATACGCTGGAAACAATACGCAATGGGCTTGCAAGACTATGGCCTTGAATTTAATAACCCTGATTTTGTGATGTATGCCAATAGTTATGGTGCGAATGGGCATCGTGTTGCAAACGCTGAAAGTTTTATACCGCTGATTAAAAAATGTTTTGATGCTGGTGGTGTTCACCTCATTGAGCTGCCTGTAGATTACTCTGAAAACAACAAAGTGCTTATCGATGAGCTTAGGGCAAGAGTGTGTATCGTATAGATATTCTGGAATTTAGTTCATAGCCACTTACCAGGGGAGACGCCTGTTTCCTCCTTAAACTTTCTAATAAAAGATGATGAACTGCTAAAACCTACAGATGATGCTACAACTTTGACAGACTTATTTTCTTTTAGAAGCCGTTGGGCCACACGAATTCTGTGCGAAGTGAGATATTCAAAGAAGGTCTGTCCTAGTAACTTACTAAAAAGCTCTGCAAATTGAGATCGAGAGATGCCTATCTCTTTAGCTACTGAGTCTAAAGTGAGCTTATGGCTATAATTGCTGTGAATGACCTCAAGTGAGTCAGCAACTTTTTTATTGCTCATTGCCGAAATTAACCCCAAATACATTAATTTATGTTCAATAAGATACCTAGTCATATGAATGAGTATTAGCGAGGATAGTTTATCTGTAGCTTGTTTTTTGTAGTTTTTGAGAGATAGCGCTTCTTCAAAAAAAATTTCTATTATTGACTTTATTGGGCTAAGTTTTTCTAGGGCAATCACAACTACGTCAGGGAATGAAAGTGCTAAAGGGTGATTATTGCCTACATTAAAACTGGTGTGGGCGCAGATTAACGTAATACCTACTTCATCTACGGGCGTAAATCTCATGAAATTAGGTCTAGGAAAAAATATGAGAGAAGGTTGACGGATTTTAATAGTATCCATTCCTTTTATTTCCAAATCGGCAATACCATCTCTAACGAAGTGAACAACGCCAGTTGTAAACTCCTCAAACTCTTCAATGTCACAATGATGTCCTGTAAAGACAAGTTCTGTGTTAAAGCTAAACCCATCAAAAATATGATCAAAACCTTCTTGCATCTCAGAATTCCAATTGATATCAAATCTTATATGGTCTCACGGTAATTCAATTTGAACATGAAAGAATTCACTTTGTACGATTAGATAATTAATTAATATGAATAGTACATATATTGATAAATTAAGTTTGGACGAATTGTATATTATGAGATGCGTGTCCAACTAAGTACACTAAAAAATTTAAACACCTCTAGGAGATTGGAATGACTATTTTAGCAAAACGTTTCATTGGTATTGCAAGTGCAGCAATTATTACAACCGCATTTTCAGCTACTGCTTTTGCCGATGTAATGCTTGGCACAGGTGGCTACAACCGTGAAATGCACAAAATGGAAATGATGAAAATGCTGGACGCCGATGGTAATCACATGGTG
>JBJXDT010000062.1:0-37982 GCA_046153505.1 Methylophilaceae bacterium
TAGCGGCGATATCAAACGCATTAAGCCCGCGTTAAATCATTTACAAGAGGCTTATGTAAAGCATCGTAAAGCAGTGGATGAAACAGTTGCAGCGAACGATAAGCTTTATAAGGAATTGGCAAACGTAGTAATGCCTGCCCATATTGCCGCAGCCCGCTATATGACTGGTACTTTAATAGCAGTTGCGCTGAGTTTGGTTTTTATAGGGATGATCTTGGTAGTGTCTAACGTGCGCCGTCAGATTGGTGGCGAAGCAAAAGAAGCCTTAAAGGTTGCACAACACATTGCAGATGGTGAATTTAATTTCGATACTGGCAGTAAAGAAGAAGGCAAGGCTACCGTGATTGGTGCCTTAAAACTGGCGGCAGATACTTTGATTGATGTTGACAAAGAAATGGCGCGCATGGAAACCGAACATAAAGCAGGCAATATCGATGCCAATATAGATGTGGATAAATTTAAAGGGGCTTACCGCGAAATGGCTATTGGCATTAACCGCATGGTGGCTAACCACATTGCGGTGATGACAAAAACGACAGACTGCTTAAATAGTTTCGCCGAAGGCAAGCTTGATACCCAACTTGAAGCCTTCCCAGGCAAATTAGCTTTGGTGAATAAAGGTGTAGATGGTTTGCGTTACAACATCAAAACACTCATCGATGACTTACATCATATGTCAGAGCAACATCAGGCTGGCGAGATTAGCGTCAAAATGGATGAGGACAAGTTTGTTGGTGACTACAAAAAAGTAGCGCAAGGCATTAATGAGATGGTGGGTGAATACATTGAAGAAAACAAAACCATCGTAGATTGCATCGGCCAATTCGGCAATGGCGATTTTACTGCCACCATTAAAGAATACCCAGGCGAAAAAGCGTTTATTAACAAAGCAGTAAAAAGAATTGGCGGCAACTTAAAAGGGCTGATTGATTCGGTGAACTGGGTGAGTGTAGAGCACGATAAAGGGGCGATTGATATGCGCTTACGTGACGACATGTTTAAAGGTGACTTTAGTACATTGGCTAAATCAGTCAATAAAATGGTTGAGGGCATAGTTGACATGAATGAAAAATCCATGTCTGTTGTAAAAGCCTTTGGTGAAGGCAACTTTGATGCGCCTTTGGAGCTATTTCCAGGTAAAAAAGCCGAGATTAACGTCACCATTGAGCAAGTGCGTAAAAACCTAAAAGCATTAAATGACGATGCGCAAATGCTGGCAAATGCAGCGCGAGCAGGCAAAGTTTCGGTGCGTGCAGACTCTGATCGCCACCAAGGCGACTACCGCAAGATTGTTGATGGTATGAATGAGACGCTCGATATGATTGTGGGCCCAATCACAGCGGTGAAATCGGCTGTTGAAACCATAGGCACTGCATCTAAAGAAATTGCTCAAGGTAATGCTGATTTATCACGCCGTACAGAAGAGCAAGCGTCTGCACTAGAAAAAACAGCAGCCAGCATGGAAGAACTGTCATCAACAGTGAAACAAAATGCGGATAACGCGAAGCAGGCCAACCAATTGGCAGCAGCAGCTTCTGGCGTAGCAATTAAAGGTGGCGCAGTGGTGAATGAGGTAGTGACCACCATGGGCTCTATCAACGAGAGTGCTAAGAAGATTGAAGACATTATTTCGGTGATTGATGGTATTGCCTTCCAAACCAATATTCTGGCACTGAATGCGGCGGTGGAAGCTGCCCGTGCAGGTGAACAAGGACGTGGTTTTGCGGTAGTAGCGGGTGAAGTGCGTAACTTGGCGCAACGCTCAGCATCGGCTGCGAAAGAGATTAAAGAATTGATAGCCGACTCTGTGAATAAAACAGGTGAAGGTACAAGGCAAGTAGAAAACGCTGGTCACACCATGGAAGAAATAGTGAGCTCGGTTAAACGCGTAACAGACATCATTGCTGAGATTGCCGCAGCATCGCAGGAACAAAGCGCAGGTATCGAGCAAGTAAACGAAGCTGTGATGAAGATGGATGATATGACACAGCAAAACACCGCGCTGGTAGAAGAAGCGGCCGCAGCTGCTGAATCGATGATGGAGCAAGCGGACGAGTTAACTAATGTAGTAAGTGTGTTTGATATTGAAGGAACAGGTAGTTCTGTTGGTCAAGCAAAAATACATAAGCCGCAACTTGTTGCGAAAGCCTCACAGCCCAAGCCACAAGCAAAAAAAGTGTTAGCAAAAACTGGCACAGATGATGGTGATTGGGAAGAGTTTTAAGAATCGCATTTTGTGGGTGTGCCTTTAAAAGCGCACCCACAGAGTGATTTATGCAGTAATTAACGTGTAATTTGATAATTTTAGGAGAATTAAAAATGGCTGTAATTGATCGCGTATTAATTGGTGAGGGTTTGGTGATTGAAGATCGTCCAGACGGCTCAGGTTTAGATTTGAAAAATGTGGCACATATTGACTTAGTTATGGGTCCACGCGGTAGCCAAGCAGAAGCCGCTTTCTGCCGTACGCTCACCGACCAAAAACAAGGTGTAAACGGCTTGTTGGCTATTGCGGCGCCAAACATGATGGTGAAACCAAACACTGTAATGTTTAACAAAGTAACGATTAAAGATGGTCGTCAAGCTGTGCAAATGTTTGGCCCTGCACAACGCGGCGTAGCCATGGCGGTAATGGAATGTGTTGAAGATGGCACGATTCCATTAGAAGAAGCTGATGACGTGTTTATTTGCGTAGGTGTATTTATTGACCATAACGCAGATATGGATGACCGTATTCAAGATTGGAACTATCGTGCAACTAAGATTGCAATTAAGAGTGCAGTGGCGCGTGAACCAAAAGCAGCAGAAGTGTTGAAACATTACAAGGAAGCATTGCATCCATTTGCAGCCTCAAAAGCCAGACGCTCAGAAGATTTGGCTTACTCAGTCGCAATTGAGCAAATGAAAGAACGTAATCCTTTAACAAAACCAGCAGCTGTGGATGTTTCAGAGAAGGCGATTGAAGAAATGAAATCACGCAAATCACTAGTAACGCATGATTAAGTGATTTTTCTAAGTAATGCAATCAAGGGCGGTTTTGCCCTTTGATTGCAATTATTTCCAGCTGTATTTTTTGCTAATTAAGCTTAAATAACGTTTTTTTGATATGCCGTAAATGAGAATTAGATGCTAAAAGAAAAGCACCAAGAGGAACGTGAGTTTGAGTTTGTCGCCAGTGATTTTGCTAGGGTGCGTAAACTTATCTATCAACACGCAGGCATTTCACTATCAGAAGCTAAAACTGACATGGTATATAGCCGTGTTGGGCGCAGATTGCGCGTAGCAGGTTTTGATTCTTTTAAGAAATATTTAGATTTTTTAGAAGCGCAGCAAGATGCCGATGAGTGGGAAGCTTTTGTAAATGCACTGACGACAAATTTAACCTCGTTCTTTCGGGAAGAACATCATTTTCCAATATTAGCTGAACACCTGTTGACCTTGCAAAGACCCATTCGAATTTGGTGTTCTGCAGCATCTACTGGTGAAGAACCATATAGCATTGCGATGACGGCATGTGAGGCGTTTAATACGCTGAAACCGCCTGTGGAAATTATTGCGACGGATATAGATACGAATGTGCTCGCGACAGCTGCTAAAGGCGTTTATCCAATAGATCGCATCAGCAAATTAGCCCTAGAGCGAAAAAGACAGTTTTTTCTTAAGGGAAAAGGCGCTGAAGAAGGTATTGTAAAAGTGCGTAAAGAGTTACAGGCACTCATTCGTTTTAGCCAGTTGAATTTGCTGGATGACAATTACGGCTTTAAAGATCCATTTGATGTGATTTTTTGTCGTAATGTGATGATTTATTTTGATAAACCAACGCAAACCAAAATTTTAGAAAAATTTGTACCACTTATGAAGCCGCATGCTTTTCTGTTTGCTGGACATTCTGAGAACTTTATGTACGTATCCAATGCTTTGAAATTGCGTGGTAAAACAGTATATGAGTTAGCACGGTCAGCCCAATTAAATACATCAGTAATTCGCAACAAAGGAGTTGCTCATGCCTAGTTTAGCGCAAGAAGAAATTTCAACAACGCTCTACTTTGACCGTACATTCGATGTTAACGCGGCCAAGATTTCACCCGGGGAATATTTTTATACCGATAAGGACATGATGATCGTCACCGTGCTTGGATCATGCGTGTCTGCTTGTGTTCGAGATATTGTTACTGGTATTGGTGGCATGAATCACTTTATGTTGCCAGACAGCGCTAAAGCTGACAAAGATAGCCCTGTTTCTGAATCCATGCGCTATGGCACATATGCAATGGAAGTGCTGATTAACCAGCTCATCAAAAATGGGGCAAGACGCGAAAATTTGGAAGCTAAAATTTTTGGTGGTGGCAATGTGCTAAGAAGCTTTACCACGATGAATGTGGGGGACCGTAATGCAGATTTTGTGCGAAATTATCTGAAAGAAGAAGGTATCAGGGTTACGGGAGAAGATTTAAATGATATCTATCCACGAAAAGTTTATTTTTTCCCCAAAACTGGCAAAGTGCTTGTTAAAAAACTGAAACAATTGAACAACTACACCATCATGAAACGTGAAGAAAGCTATGCAAGCAAGCTTAAAACAAATGATGTGGGTGGTGATGTTGATTTGTTTTAGTTTGCAAGGAATATAAAATGAAAACAAAAGTTTTAGTTATAGATGACTCTGCACTTATCCGTACATTGTTGACTGAAATTATTAACAGTCAAAAGGACATGCAAGTGGTTGGTGTTGCGCCAGACCCAATTGTGGCGCGAGATATGATTAAAGAGCTGAATCCAGACGTATTGACGCTAGATGTAGAAATGCCAAAGATGGATGGTTTGGATTTTCTCGAACGTTTAATGCGTCTTCGCCCAATGCCCGTGGTAATGGTATCTACGCTGACAGAGCGCGGCTCTGAAATTACGCTACGTGCGCTTGAGCTGGGTGCGACAGACTTTGTGACTAAGCCAAAAATGTCTATTTCAGATGGGATGCGTGAATACACAGATTTGATTGCAGATAAAATTCGCGCAGCTTCGCAAGCGAGAATCTCCTCGTTGCCAAGTTCCGTATCTAAGAATGCAAAACAAAATGAAGCGCCGGTTTCGTTACGTAATCCACTAATCAGTAGTGAGAAATTAATTATCGTAGGTGCATCAACTGGTGGCACAGAAGCAATTAAGTCGTTTTTGCTTGGGATGCCGTCCGACTGCCCAGGCATATTAATTACGCAGCATATGCCAGCGGGATTTACTAAATCGTTTGCAAATCGATTAGATGGTTTGTGTCAGATATCGGTTAAAGAAGCCGTTGGGGGTGAACGTATATTGCCTGGTCACGCATATATCGCTCCAGGGGATCAACACTTATTGCTTTCTAGAAGTGGGGCTAATTATGTGACACAGCTTAGTGATGCTGCGCCAGTAAGTCGTCATAAACCATCTGTAGATGTGTTGTTTGAATCGGCCGCCCAAGCTGCTGGTAAAAATGCAATTGGCGTGATTTTGACAGGTATGGGCAAAGATGGTGCTGCTGGCATGGCGCTCATGAAAGAATCTGGCGCTTACAACTACGCGCAGGATGAGGATAGTTGCGTTGTTTTTGGCATGCCTAAGGAGGCGATTGCACATGGAGGAGTTGATGAAGTGCTACCGCTCAGTGAGTTGCCAAAAGCCGTATTGAACCAACTTATGGTAAGTGGCTCCCGAGCGTTGAGAGTTTAATGATTTTAATTTAAGGCTATTTAATTTGGCTGTTTCGAATTAAGGTTTGAAGAGAATAAGCCGATAAATTAGTTAAATAGTACAAATATACATGACCAATTTTTTGCCTTTAATTGAGGGACAAAATGAGTAATTTTAACGGAGCAATACATGGCTAACCCCAATACAAAATTTCTAGTGGTTGATGATTTTTCAACCATGCGCAGAATAGTAAGAAATCTCTTAAAGGAGCTTGGCTACAGCAATGTAGATGAAGCTGAAGATGGTGCAGATGGTTTAAATAAGCTGAAACAGGGTGGATATGATTTTGTAGTGTCAGACTGGAATATGCCGAATATGGATGGGCTAACCATGTTACAAACAATTCGTGCTGATTCAGCACTTGCTTCACTCCCAGTGTTGATGGTGACAGCTGAAGCAAAGAAGGAGAATATCATTGCAGCAGCGCAAGCTGGTGCTAATGGATATATTGTGAAGCCATTTACTGCTGCTACTTTGGATGAAAAGCTAGCAAAAATATTTGAAAAGCTTGGACAGTAGGGCGCTATGGAAAATAATATTTCAAGTGAACGCGGAATTAATGCGCCCAATTTTCATCCCGCTATAAATGGTAACGAGGATATGTTGAATCGGATTGGTCAGTTGACCAGAGGTTTGCATGAGAGCATACGCGCGCTAGGTGTGGATAAAATGATCGAAAAAGCTGCGCATGAAATTCCTGATGCAAGAGAGCGCTTGAATTATGTCGCCAAGATGACGGAACAAGCTGCAGAACGTGTGCTAAATGCGACGGATATCGCAAACCCATTGCAAGATGAGATTGCGAAGGGCGCACAAGCCCTGCATGAGCATTGGAATGCTGTACTTGAGATACCTTCGGTCAAATCAGAATACAATCAAGCCGCTCAGGAAACGATGGTTTTTATTCAGAAAACGATCGAAAATTCTAATGCGACTAAAACCCAGTTAATGGAAATTATGATGGCGCAGGATTTCCAAGATTTGACTGGCCAAGTAATCAAAAAAATTACGGAATTAGCGCAAAACTTAGAACAGCAACTGGTGCAATTGCTGATTGATTTTTCTCCCGCAACGGCAAAAAAGGAATCAGACAATAACAGTTTGATGAATGGCCCACAAATTTCACCAGAAACCTCGGTTAATGTTGTTTCGAATCAAGCGCAAGTGGATGACTTGCTAGATAGTCTGGGTTTTTAGGGCATCCATCAAGCCACAAGTATTAAGCTTAACGGCCGCTAGATAATTTGCTATTAGTTCGGGCATCTTAAATTTTTATAGGCGAATTCAAAAAATAACAAGAACCAAGGAATGGCTTTGGAAAACTTTTACTTAAACAGTGTAAACATACATTGCTTAGATAGCTTGCTATCGGCCGCAGATAGTATTGGCTTGTACTTTAAAGAAGATATTTTTGATGAGTCAGGCGCAAAAATATTCCCCTCTGGGCAAATGCTTTCTGCAGAAATGAAAGCGCAGTTGCTGCATAAGAAATTAAAAAAACCTTTAGAAACATCCATAGCCGCAAAAAAAACAATTTGTCCAGCAGATATCACGGTTGAGGCAATAGCTGTTTTAAAAGAGTTGCCCATTTTTTCAGAAATATTTAATTGCTATGAGATTGATGCTAAGGCGCTTAGCACATTATATTTAGGGGCTGTTCCCGCAATATTTTTATCAGTCATCAAGCACAATAATTACAAAGCATATAGACACACTGTGTTGGTCACCTTAATTGCAAGAATAATCGGTGCAAAAATGAAGTTGGATTACTACGACATGGCACTTTTATGTCAAGCGGCTTTGATGCACGATATTGGCGAGCAATATGTGGATGCAAACACGATGCAGAAGAAAGCTAGCCTTACACCAGAAGAGTGGAAGCACTTGATGGCACATAGCAAAATTGGCGAGATTTTTATACTGGAATGCACAAATTACGCACCTGAAGTGGCAAGAGCGATTGCAGAACATCATGAAAGGGCCGATGGCACAGGCTACCCTAAGCGATTGCAAGCTGAGCAAATTAGTAAGCTTGGAAATATACTTATTGTGAGTGAGTTGCTAGCGGGTATGCTTGCTAAGCCAGAGTTCCCAATCAGTCGCGCTTTGCTAGTGATGAAGCTTGTCGCAGGGCAGTATCCAACAGAACCATTAGGCGTGGTTCAAGCCATATTAAACGGTAAAAAAGGAAAGTTAAAGGGTGAGGATGTTCCGATTGCCGATGCTGAAAAAGTGCAAGCCGTGATTGGGCAATTAGACAGTATCGTCAGCCAGTTAAGTGCATATCGAACAAGCGCATGCACCGTGATTGAAAGTGACACCGTAGACCATGCATTAAAAGTTGCGAATAAAATTAAACGCGCCATCATTTCAATGGGAATGGAATATTGCTTTCAGCCTGAGATGTGGGTGACACTGCAACAAGACACACAAATACGCTTTGAGATGGATGTTGTGGCGAGAGAAATCGCTTGGCGATTGCGTGATATTTCTAGAGATATGATGTTGCACTTAATAGAAATCAATCAGGAACCCACTCAGCCGTTGAAAGCGATTATTGAGAGAATGTCCCAAGTGAATGTTTATCAAGTGAATCAAAATAAACCCTAGCAAGCCTCAGCTGGATATGCTGCTTATCAACACAATAAGACGCATTTTCCCCCTCTATTCCAAGCATCTATTGACCTAAAGTTTCTTGATAATTGAGTTATTCGCAACATGAATAACTAATGAAGGGAAACACTATGGCACAAGATCCAGTCGTTGAAGAAGCAGTCGCTGAAGAAGCACCCAAGAAATCTAAGAAAAAGTTAATCATCATAATAGCTGCTGTTCTGCTACTTGCAGGTATCGGCGGTGGGGCAGCTTGGTATTTTATGCATCAAAAACCAGCACATGCTGCAGGAAAAGAAAAAGAAGCAAAAGAAGAGGTAGCACCAACCGAGCCAGTTTTTGTGAAAATGGAAACGTTTACATTAAACCTTGACCCGACAGAGGGTGAAAAGTTTTTGCAAACAGACATTACATTGAACGTTGCGAGCAAGGAAGAAGCTGAGATATTGGAGCAGCATATGCCACAAGTGCGTAACCGCGTATTGATGTTACTTTCCAGTAAAAAAGCCAGCGAGATTTCTACTATGGAAGGCAAAAAAGCCCTCAGTAATGAGATTGCAGTTCAAGTAAATCAGCCATTTGTTAACAAAGGTAAACCACAAAAGGTAACCGGTGTTTTCTTTACTTCATTTGTAATTCAATAACGCCTGACATCTTTCTAAATTATGTCAGATACCTTTTTATCTCAAGATGAAGTTGATGCTCTGCTGAAGGGCGTTAATGGTGAGCAAGACGAAGGTAAGCCAGCTGCCGCAGATCCTTCAGAGGTGCGCGCGTATAACTTGGCAACTCAGGAGCGCATTGTACGTGGCCGCATGCCTACGTTGGAGATTATCAATGAACGATTCGCTCGTTTGTTACGTATCGGTTTGTTTAATTTTCTTAGGCGCTCAGTTGAAGTCTCAGTAGGTCCAGTGCGAATTAGTAAATATAGTGATTTTATTCGTAATCTAGTGGTACCGACTAACCTGAATTTAATCCACATGAAACCCTTGCGCGGCACAGGGTTGATGGTGATTGAGCCTTCACTCGCATTTTTAGTTGTAGACAATATGTTTGGTGGTGACGGCCGATTTCATACGCGGGTTGAGGGACGTGAATTCACACTCACTGAGCAACGGATTATTCGTCGCGTCGTGGATATTTTATTTGAGAATTATGCTAAATCATGGGAGCCAGTCTACCCAGTTGAGTTTGAGTATATACGCTCTGAAATGAACACGCAGTTTGCCAATATCGCTACTCCAAACGAAGTGATTGTAGCGATTACGTTTACGATTGAGCTTGGTACTGCAGGTGGCGAGATGCATTTTTGCTTCCCATATTCAATGTTAGAACCAATTAAAGATTTACTGACATCAAGCTTGCAAGGCGAGGTGCTGGGTACAGATAAGCGATGGGTAAGATTGATGACGCAACAAATACAAGCAGCTGAAGTTGAAGTGGTAGCCGATTTAGCTAAAACCAAAATGAGATTAAGCGAAGTGCTCAACATGAAAGTGGGCGATGTCATCCCATTGAGTATTAGCGAAGAAGTTGAAGCTAAAGTGGATAGCATTCCTGTGATGCAGTGCAGATATGGATTATTCAATGGCCAATACGCATTACGCGTACAAAAATTGTTGAAGTCTAATTCGGATGAATATATTAAAGGAGAAATACATGGCGACTAAACCTGAAAAGGCTGCAGAAGAGGCCGCAACGGATGAGTGGGGTGCAGCTATGGCTGAGCAACAAGCTGCAGAGGACTCTACTGGCGCGACTACAGCAGAAGCGGGAACAGACGACTGGGGTGCTGCTATGGCAGAACAGCAAACTGCAGAAGCATCGGCTTTGCAAGCTAAGCCAGCAGATACGCAGGTGTTTACTGAGTTTTCCAGTAAAAACAAATTGAACGAAAGTCAAAACGACATCGACTTTATTCTTGATATCCCTGTTCAGTTGACAGTAGAGCTAGGCCGCACAAAGATTGCCATCAAAAACTTGCTGCAATTGGCACAAGGTTCTGTGGTTGAGTTAGATGGGCTTGCTGGCGAACCCATGGATGTACTGGTGAATGGCTGTTTAATCGCGCAAGGCGAAGTTGTGGTGGTGAATGACAAATTTGGTATTCGACTCACCGACATTATCACACCCGCAGAACGTATTCGTAAAATTAACAAGTAAAGACTTACTATGCAGAAACGTTTAGCACTAATCTTTCTAGTTTGTTTAGGCAACTATTCCGTCGCATTTGCCGCCACAGGTGCAACAGGTATATCGCCAACAGCCAGTGTTTTAAAAATGTTGCTAGGCCTGGCTGCGGTGTTAGCTGTTATGGCAGCTGTAAGTTGGGTAGTAAAACGGATGTTGCCTGGTGGCGCGGGCGCACAGTCTGCAGTGCGAATTGTAGGCGGTGTAAGTGTAGGGTCGCGTGAAAAAGTGGTGGTTCTGCAAGTGGCTGATCGCTGGTTAGTGGTGGGCGTGGCACCAGGACAAGTAAATAGTATTGCCAACTTAGATATTGGTGCAACACAAGTAGCAGATCAACTTACGCAAAATTTAGCCACATCAAATCAAACGCTGCATCCCATGATGCAACCTTTAGTTAAATCATTTTCAGAGTTGCTAAAAAAATCTACTGAAAAAATTAAAAAAACGCAATGAGCGATCGAATGATTAATAATAAGATTAAAACTATTTTTGTAAGTATTTTATTTGGTGTACTTATTACTTTGTCATCTAGAACTTGGGCAGAGAATGGTATGCCGCTAATTAATTCATTGCCTGCTGCGGGTGGGGGCCAAAACTACACATTGAGTTTGCAAACGCTAATTTTGCTCACATCACTGAGTTTTTTGCCAGCAGCCTTGTTGATGATGACAGGGTTTACCCGAATTATTATTGTCCTATCATTGTTGCGGCAAGCGCTAGGTACGCAGTCAGCTCCACCTAACCAAGTGATGGTTGGCTTGGCATTGTTTTTAACTTTCTTTGTGATGAGTCCAGTAATCGATAAGATCTATGTCGATGCCTATCAACCGCTACAGGAAAATAAAATTACCATGCAAGAGGCCATGGATAAAGGTGCCATTCCTCTCAAAGCATTTATGCTAAAGCAAACACGTGAAGGTGATTTAGCTTTGTTTGTCAAAATGGCGCAAGTAGAAAAAATTGAAACGCCAGAGCAGGTTCCTTTGCGAGTATTAGTGCCAGCATTTATGACGAGTGAACTTAAGACTGCCTTTCAAATTGGATTTGCAATATTCATTCCGTTTTTAATTATCGATATGGTGGTTGCTAGTGTCTTGATGGCCATGGGCATGATGATGGTTTCACCTTCCATCGTTTCCTTGCCATTTAAGCTGATGTTGTTTGTATTGGTAGACGGTTGGCAACTCATGATGGGTTCGCTTGTACAAAGTTTTTATTAATATTGTTGGAATATAAAATGACCCCAGAAGCAGTAATGAATATGGGCAGAGATGCCATGGAAATCACTTTGCTAGTTGCAGGGCCTATGCTATTAGTCGTATTGGTGATTGGCTTAATCGTGAGTATTTTTCAAGCGGCTACTCAAATTAATGAAGCCACTTTATCGTTTATTCCAAAACTTGTCGGCGTCTTTGTTACCCTTGTGGTTGCTGGGCCCTGGATGCTGACAACGATGGTTGATTATATGCGTTTGGTATTTACTAACATACCGCAAATGGCGAACTAATAAAGTTGCGTTCAAAAAGTCACTTTAAAAATGGTTTCTTTCAGTAGCGATCTTCTTCAAACTTGGATTATAAGCCTGCTTTGGCCTTTAACAAGGATACTCGGCGTGATTACAATCGCACCAATTTTTGGTGATACTGCGATTCCCAATCAGGTGAAATTAGGTTTTGGTGTTGTACTTACTTTAATTATTGTCCCCACATTACCAGCACTTCCACAATTTGAAATATTCTCGTTTCAAGGCTTACTCATTCTAATTCAGCAACTTATTATTGGACTTGCTATCGGATTTAGCATGCGACTTGTTTTTGCAGCAGTTCAAATGGCAGGTCAGCTTATCGGCATGAGTATGGGTTTGGGGTTTGCCTCATTTTTTGATCCGCAATCACAAGGCCAAAGTACTGCAGTCAGTCAGTTTTTAATGTTGCTAGCGATGTTGGTTTTCTTAACGTTAGATGGTCATCTCATGATGGTAAAAGCGATTGCTGATAGCTTTGTCACTATGCCTATTGCAATCAATGGTGCAGGTATTAATCCGATGAAAATAGTGATGTGGGGCGAAATGATTTTTAGCGCTGGGCTGTTATTGGCGATGCCTGTTGTAGCAGCTTTGCTTATTACCAATATGGCATTGGGTGTTCTAACTAGGACTGCGCCACAACTCAATATATTTGGTATCGGCTTTCCGATTACACTTTCAATTGGAATTTTAGTATTGGCTTTGTCCTTACAAGGCATGCTAAAACCGATAGAGCAATTGATTCAAGCCGGCATAACAAATATGCAGCAAGTGGCTATTACAAAGCTTTAAAGTCGACTTTAGCGGATAAAATCAAACAGCGATAGGCTGGTGATTTTTACAAAAGATTTTTGTGCAGCTTCTAATATGGTTTGCTTCTGCGATACATCAGATAAGGCTTGCGCATAGTCAAGGTCTTGCAAGCTTGATAATGCCTGTGCATATTCTAAATCTCGGCTTGAGCCAACACTATCTAGTGACTCTAGCGCATTCATTTTAGTGCCTACAGAAGACCTAGCGATAGAAATTGTATCGGTTCCGGCTTGAATGCTACTAATGGCCGTAGCTACTGCGGCTGAAACTGCTGCACTGCTGGCGCTAGGATTGTTGAGCACCGAAATCAATGTGCTGTAAGTGCTGAAAATATCGTTGCCGCTGGCCTGAAAAATACTATCGCCAGGTGCGTTTGCCACCATTTGAAGATGCGGGTCTACTTGCAAATATTGTTGATTACTATCGCCATTGTAGGTCGCGCCAGTGGATGTAGCGGTAAAAGGTTTTGTTTTGCTTTGGTAGCCAGCGTATATATAATTACCCGAAGCATCTTGTGTATTAGCATAACCAATTAAAGTTTCTAGAGAAGAAGTTAAACTAATTGCAACTACACTACGTTGATTTGCAGTAAGTGTGCCAGCAGCTCCCACTAAAATGGTTCTATCTGATAGTAATTGCTCTGTAATACTATTTAGGGAGATATCCAAACTACTTAGATTGCTACTTGCGATTTGGCGGTTTTTAGTAAACTGCGCATTCATGGCTTGCGAGTTCGCAATATCAATCGAACGTGAAGCGCCTAAGGGTTCGTCAGATGGCGTAAGAATGCGCTTTCCACTGGCAATTTGCGATTGCAACTTGGATTGTTCTGCTTGTAAATCACCAATTCTATTAATTCCAGTTTGATAAATAGTGTTTGTACTAAGGCGCATAGTGACTATTCCTAGCGCCCAATGGTAAGAAGCAAGTCAAATAAAGTGCTGGCGATTTGCATGACTTTGCCCGCAGCTTGGTAAGCTTGTTGATAGCGCAGTAAGTTGGTGGCTTCTTCATCTAGATTAACACCAGACTCTGACTGCTGTGCTGCAGTTGTCTGGGCGAGTATCGCGGTATCAGCCTCAGCATTAACTCTTAGCTCGTTTGTTTTAATGCCTACTTGGCTGACCAATTGCGCGAAGGCGCCTTCGTAACTTATTGAGCTGTTGTTGAGCGTACCCTTACTTTGCAAACCAGCAAGCAGAAGTGCATTACGATTATTACCTGCACCACCTGTTGCATCGCCAGCTGCTATTTTTCGGATATCATTTATGGCTAATGATATGGTTTTGGCGCCATCACGTACGGGTTCGACCAGAAAAGAGTCGCCCGCAACCATACTGCCTCCGTTAAAAGTTAAGCCATCAAGTGTTTGCGGAAGGCTGGAAAAGGATTGTATGGAGCCATCACTTACTTTTGTGATATTGTAGTTTGTACCATCATACTTAACACGATAGTCACTGCTTGTTATTGCACTGACGTTACTGATTGTGGTGGTCAGTGTCGCACCCGAACTGTTGGCAGTGTCACTATATATTTTTGGTGTAGATACATTAAAAAAGTTACCGCCTGCCACTCCATTAGAATCAAAACCGAGTTTATGTTGGTCGTTAAAAGTTTGCGCAAAAACCGTGGCGATTTGCCCAATTTGATTTTGAACGCTATCTAAAGACTCATTTCTGAATTGAGTCAATCCACCTATCGAGCCGCCTGTTAAGCTGTTAGCGCCCAATGGTTTTACTACGTTTGTGACATAAGCCACTTCTAACTCTGTAGGATCTGTGCTAGAGCTCACTGTTGTAATTGCATAAGATTTATTGCCAACAACTAGAGGAACGCCATTGCCGATAAAAACGTTATAGCTACCGTCATCTTGTTTAATCACGTCTGTTTTGATGAATTTGTTCATTTCGGCGATGAGGTTGTCACGCTTATCCATCACATCATTAGGTGCACTGTTTTTGTTGGCGCCAATTGCTTTGCTAATCACATCATTTAATTTTGCAATTTCCGTGGCATAACTAGTGACGACTTTTGTGTCGTTTTGTAGCTGTGTATTTACGCCTTGTCTAATCTCATTTATTCTGTCATTGATGCTTTGAAAACGATTGACGATGGTTTGACCTGATGAAAGCACTGCTTGCCTAGTCGCTGCATCGCCAGGATTAGTAGCTAGATTTTGAATGCCAGCAAAGAAGTTTTGCATGGAAGGAGACAAGCCTGCAGTTGAGTCAGCAAGCATATTATCGATTTGCTTCAATTGACTAGCATATGTGTTCGTCGAACTGCTGACGTTTTGTGCCCGATTCATTTGTTGCGCGATGATATCGTTGTAAGCACGTCTGATTTGTGAAACTTGAGCGCCTTGACCTAAATAGCCAAAACCGAAATCTTGTGCCTCAGCCGCACGCTGCACCACCTCTTGGCGCGAATAGCCAGGCGTTGATGCGTTGGCAATATTGTGACCTGTCACACTTATGCCGACTTGAGCAGCAGAAAGCGCGCTTTGACCTATGCTAAGTATGCTAGTTGCCATGGTATGTGTTCTTCCTCATGAATTGCATATCGGCAAGAAATGAAAAACCTTTAATGTTCATGATTAAGTTGTCACTTTATGAATCACATTTGCTAGTTTTGATGCGTAGTGAGGGTCAGTTGCATATCCTGCATTTTGCATTGCAAGCGCGTAATTATTCACATCGGACATATTAGCCACAACGTTTTTATAGCGTGGATTGTTGCGCATTAGATTGGCAAAGTCTTTGAATGAATCGGCATAGCTGTCATAAGCGCGGAACTTCTCTACGCGCTTTTGTTTGATGCCTCTAATGTATTCCGTAGTCGTTGTCTCGACCACTTTTCCATTCCAATCACCCGTAGCTTTAATGCCAAATAGATTGTGGCTAGTGGTACCATCTTGCGCCTTAATTTCGCGCTTGCCCCAGCCGCTTTCAAGTGCGGCTTGGCCTAGCATCAAGTGCGCAGGCACCCCTGTCGCCTTGCTAGCCAATTCAGCATGCTTTGTCATACGGTCTCGAAAGCTAGCGCTAGATTCGCTTAAAGGACTGAGGTTCGTTGTTTTGTTTGCAGGTATTTTGGTTTGCTCGGCTGGGCCGTGGTACGGCGTGCTTTTTAATATTGAAGGAATAAAGTCATTTTGCAAGGGCGCTTCTTGAGCTTCAGGCGCATCACTTGAAACTGCCTGCGCCAAACTTAAGGTAACGGCACCACCGACTTTAGTTAATTGACGCGTTAGAATTTCTGCTAAACCCATACCTTTATTAGTCAAATTGCTGCTCAGTTGCTGATCGAGCATGGAGGTATATGTGCGACTTTGGTCACTGCTAAATGGATCTTCTTGTGGTGTTGCATCACGCATGCTTTTTAGCATCATGTTCATAAAAATCGCTTCAAACTGCTTGGCAACGCCTCTAATTGCTTCGGGCGAATTTTCCTGAGCAGCCTGTTTTAGGTTATTTAAGCTATTGGCGTCAATCGCCAATTTTCCATTGAGTTCGGCAGTGCTTATCATGATTAAATTACCTCCAAATCGGCTCGCAGAGAACCTGCCGCCTTCATCGCTTGTAAAATCGCTAATAAATCTTGCGGCGTGGTACCAATTGCATTGAGTGCTTTTACTACGTCTGAGAGTGATGCGCCTGCAGGCAATGGCACAACCTTGCCAGGCTCTTTATTGATATCAATTTGCGAGACTTGGGTTGCCACAGTTTGCCCGCCAGACAAAGGCCCTGGCTGACTGATAACAGGCGCTGAGCTGATGACAACAGATAAGTTGCCATGTGAAATTGCACAGCTTTCAAGTTTCACAGATTGATTCATGACTACAGAGCCAGTGCGCGCATTTAAGATAATTTTTGCACTGGTTTGTGCTGGCGCAACGTTAATAGTTTCGAGAGCAGCTAAGAACTGCACGCGATTATTTTTAGCAGGCGGTGTCACTTGAATTACTCGCCCATCTTGTGCAAGCGCAGTGTTTTGGCCAAAGCGGCGGTTTATGGCATCGACTACAATGTTAGCTGTAGAAAAATCCGAATCCTTAAGTTCTAGAGTGACAATGTCCGAAAGGCCAATCGAGCTTGGTAAAGCGCGTTCTACGCTTGCACCATCCGAAATTCTACCTACACTTAAGTGATTGATTTGGGTTTGGCTGCCATTGGCAGAAGCCCCTACACCACCTACCACCAAGTTACCTTGTGCGATCGCATATATCTGTCCATCAGCGCCTTTTAATGGGGTCATTAGTAGCATGCCGCCTCGAAGGCTTTTAGCGCTTCCCATAGAAGAGACGGTTACATCTAGCGTTTGTCCAGGTTGGGCAAAAGGCGGAAGCGTACTTGTTACAATGGCAGCTGCAACGTTCTTCATTTTGATACTTGTGCCAGCAGGTAAGGTTACCCCAAGTTGTTGCATCATGCTGATGGTGCTTTGAATGGTGTATGGATTGTCGTCACCTGTGCCATCTAAGCCGACTACCAAACCATATCCAATAAGCTGATTACTGCGTACGCCTTGAATGGTGGCCAAGTCTTTAATGCGCTCCGCCTGCGCAGGCACACTATAGGCAATGCTAGCAAAAAATATAATGCTGTCTAGCAGCAATACCGCTAAAACCATCTCCCAGTTTGAGCAAACTTGGTGTATGAAATTTTTAAGTGAGGATTTCATATAGTCTTTTTAGTTAAAGAGGGATAAAGCTCAAGAAGAAGCGTGAAAGGATAGAGGCAATCTGTGCCCCGTCGATTTTGCTATTGGTTCTATATTCAATACGGGCATCAGCCACTTTGGATGATGTCACAACATTTCCTAAAGTAATCGTATCTGGATTTATGACGCCAGAAAAACGCACGAACTCTGTACCTTTATCTAAAGCAATTTGCTTTTCGCCACTTACCACTAAGTAGCCATTGGACTGAACATCAACTACGGTGACTGTGATCGATCCGTTAAAGTTGTTGCTGTTATTACCATCTGATTTGTCGTCGTTTTTAACAGATGAGGTTGCTGAAACGCTAGTTGCTGGTAGCTTTAATGGCAAGCCTACTGAGGCTGTTGTTGAAGCATCAACAGCACCTGTTTTGCTGCCCGAGCTACTTCCAGTTTTAGTGGCTGACGTATTTTCTACAATATTAATAGTCAAAATGTCACCAATAAATCTCGCACGACGATCTTCAAAAAGTGGTTTATAAGCCGCGGCGTTATAAATAGTACCTGTTTTCACTGTTGGTGTTGTCGGTGCAGTTGGCGTAGCGGTTGTCGGTGTTTTTACAATGGTGCTTGGTGTTATAGCGCATGCGTTTAAAAGCAAAGTTGCTGTTACAAAAAGTAAGCAATTGCTAATGCGTATTAAGTCGGTAATTGTTTGAATTGCTTTAAACATTTTTTAATCCTTAAATCTTAAAAGTTATAGCTGAGCAAGTTTTTGTAACATTTGGTCAGAAGTCGTAATTGCTTTACTGTTTATTTCATAGGCGCGCTGTGTTTGAATCATGTTGACGAGCTCCTCTACCACATTTACGTTAGAGGTTTCCACATAGCCTTGCGATAGCGTCCCAGCGCTATTAGTGCCTGGGGTAACTGTATTTGCCGTACCTGAAGCAGATGTTTCCACAAATAAATTTTCGCCTTTTGCCATTAGCCCAGCAGGATTGGTAAAGGTAGAGAGTTGTAATGTTCCAATTTGTGTGGCGGTGGCATTAGCAGCTTGCGTGATTGAAACCGTACCGTCACGACCGATCGTCATGCTGGTAACATCTGATGGAATTGTAATTGCAGGTTGTACCGAGTATCCGCTAGAAGTGACTAACTGACCTTGATTATTGACTTGGAATGAACCGTCGCGGGTATATGCTGTTGTGCCATCTGGTAATAGCACTTGAAAGAAACCATCACCCTGAATTGCAACATCCTTGCTATTGCCAGTTTGCTGTAAATTACCTTGGGTAAAATTACGCTCAGTTGCGACAGGTCTAACACCAGTGCCAAGCTGTAAGCCAGAAGGCAATTGTGTTTGTTGGGATGACTGCGCGCCAGGTTGTCGGATATTTTGATAGAGTAAATCTTCGAAGACAGCACGTGAGCGTTTAAAGCCATTGGTACTTACGTTAGCTAAGTTATTAGCAATGACGTCCATCTGTGTTTGTTGTGCGTCTAATCCAGTTTTTGAAATCCATAATGAGCGTATCATTTTGTATGCCTCTAAAGTTTGGCCATTTTTGGCCGATATATGTGTTAGGGATTATGCTAACGCATAAGGCACTAGCTTAAATTGAAGAGTTGACTGGCTTTATTGGCGTTATTCTCAGCGCTTTGTAATAATTTCATCTGCGTTTCAAATTGACGTGCCAAGCTAATCATTGTGACCATGGCATCTACCACATTCACATTGCTACTTTCTAGCGCGCCGCTTACAACGCTTACGCTGGCATCGGCTTCTGCTTGGCTACCATCTTGGTTGCCAAATAATCCATCCTCCTTGCGTACTAGGTTGTTTTCATCTGGATTTACCAACTTTAAACGTCCAAGCACATTGGATACACCTGGTGTCGCCCCACTGCTGACAGTAGAGACCGTTCCATCTTTGGCAATCGTGATTTTTACGTCTGGCGGAATACTAATGGGACCACCATCACCCATCACATTCAGACCACTTTCAGTTTGCAAAACACCGTTTTCACTAATTTTGAACGAGCCATTACGCGTTAGGCCTTCGGAACCATTCTCACGCTGAACGACAAACCAACCTTGACCAGGAATCGCGACATCTAAATCACGCCCCGTGCTTTGAATCGGTCCAGGCCTAAAGTCTGCACCTACAGTTGCGTCTACAACAAAGGCACGCGTAGGCAAGCCCTCGCTGAGCACTGGCACTGCCCTAAAAGAGTCGACCTGTGCTTTAAAGCCAGTAGAAGTTGCATTGGCCAAATTATTCGAATTGGTCGCTTGCTGCTCAAGTATATGTTTTGCACCCGTCATTGCGGTGTAAATCATGCGATCCATAATGTCTCCTTATTAGCCTATTTCAAATGTTAAATTTAAAGTTAGGCTATTAACGTAAGTTCACCAATGTTTGTAACACTTGGTCTTGTGTCTTAATGGTTTGTGCATTGGCTTGGTAAACACGTTGCGCTGTAATCATATTGACCAACTCTGCAGTTAAATCGACGTTCGAGTCTTCAGTCGCTGAGGCTTGAAGTACACCTAAACTACCTGTATCTGGTGTTGAAACCAATGCTGGACCAGAAGATGAACTTTCACTCCAAGAGTTACCGCCAAGTTGTTGCAATCCGTTCGGATTAGGGAAGTTTGCTAAAACGACTTGACCTAATGTTTGCGACTGACCATTGGTATAGCGACCTACAATTTTTCCATCTTTGCCAATATTGAACCCAGCCAAGTGACCTGAGGTGTAACCATCTTGCGTTAATGCGTTCACACTAAAGGCTGAGCCAAATTGTGTACTACCTGAAAAGTCTAAATTGATGGCTTGGGGTGTTGTTGCGCCAGTCGTTGGTGAAAATGAGATGTTAGGCGATGCAGGGACTATTGTAGGTGTTACACCAGTTCCAGTGAACGTCATCACCGCTGACGGGGCTGGAAGCACGGTAGTTGATACGCCATCAACTGTATTAAATACATCCCATGCGCCAGCACCTGTTTTTACAAAATAGTTTTGCAATGTGTGTGGATTGCCCAAACTGTCAAATACAGTCACAGCAGTTGAGTTGTGATAAGTGTTCGGGTCTGTAGGATTAAATCCAGCGGCAGTCAGATTAGTTTTGGTTGAGTCTAAGTTAAATAAACCGACGACTTTTGCACTTTTCAAAGGTGTCAAATCTGCTGTGTTAATATTTAATTCTGTAGGTGCACCAGTTGAAAGTGTGCCTGACGTTGCAGGAAAACCAGTCAATCGTTTACCTTGTGCATCAACAATAAAGCCACTCTTGTCCATTTGAAATTGTCCATTACGTGAGTAAGTCACCGCACCATTATTACTCATACGAAAGAAGCCCCCACCGTTAATGGCAATGTCCATAGAGTTGTTGGTGCTGGTGATGTTACCTTGAGTAAATTGCTGCGCTACGGTAGAGATTTTTGTACCAATACCGATTTGCGAAGCACCTGTGCCTGTAAGTGAGTTCGCATAGACGTCAGAAAACTCCGCACGAGATTGTTTGAATCCTACTGTGCTTGAGTTGGCAACGTTATTGCCAATAACTTCTAAATTTTTTGATGCAGCATTTAATCCGCTTAAGCCTTGTTGAAAACTCATGGTTCTCTCCTATATTGGTATGTAAAAAATTTGTATTTGAAAAGCTTAGAAAATTTGTCTTAAGTCGGCCGTGGTGACAGAGCTGGCATTGCTTAAGTTGAGTTTAACGCCACCAGCACCGCTTGTGATGCTGTTGATTTTTTCAAGACTTAGCGTGTCTACAGAAGCTTTATTACCTGCTGTTGTAGCACTGACAGTAAACGTGTAATCACCATTAGCAACACGCGTTCCATCATCACTGTAACCATCCCAGCTTAAAGGTATTGTTCCAGCATTTTGTTTTCCTAGAGATAGTTGACGAAGTTTGTTGCCGTTTGCATCACTGATTGTCACATTTAAACTATCCGTATTTGCTGGAAGATCAACACCAAAGTAGCCAGAGCTACCATTAAAATGAATTTGATTGCCAGCAACAAAAGCTTCATGGCCTATTAGGCTAGAGGCTTGTAAAGATTGGCTCGCTTGGGCGTTGCTCATCATGGTTTCAAGTGTTGCATTGAGTTTGTCGATACCAGACACAGTCGATAATTGTGCCATTTGGCTGGTGACCTGTGCGTTGTCCATTGGATTTAGCGGATCTTGGTTTTTCATTTGCGTGACGAGCAAGGTCATAAAACGGTCTTGAGCGGCATCTGCAGCAGATTTTTTAATATTTTTAGATCCATTTACGCTATCTAATAAGGTTTGCGATGCTTCATTGCTGGTGGCTGTTACTGTCATAATTTTTCCTTTTTGTCAGATATTTTGTTTAGTTTTGACCAATAGTTAAAGTTTTAAGCAGCATAGTTTTGGCTGCGTTCATGGTTTCAACGTTGTTTTGGTAGGCGCGAGAAGCGGAAATCATATTCACCATCTCTTCAGTTACATTTACATTAGGTAATGTGACATACCCTTTTTCGTCTGCCATTGGGTGTTTCGGGTCATAAACGACTTTGGGAGGAGAGGAGTCCTCTACGACCTTGCTTACTTTTACAGCACTGGCATCGGGAGAATTGCTTGGAATGGCGCTAAATACCACTTGTTTGGCTTTGTAAGGCCTGCCGTTTGCACTTGTGGCACTGTCAGCATTAGCAAGGTTACTAGCTACTGCATTTAGCCTTTGTGATTGCGCGCTCATTGCCGAGCCGGAAATATTGAATACATTAAATAAAGACATGGATATCTCCTAAATTAGGCCTGAATCGCAGCTAACATTTGTTTTAGCTTGCTGTTAATCATGGTTAAACTGGCTTCATAGCGAATGGCGTTGTCAGCAAATTGATTGCGCTCAACATCCATATCCACGGTGTTGCCATCTACGCTGCCTTGAATAATTGGGCGAAATAGTGGAGCGCCCGGCGCACCTGTTGGTGCTGATGAAGCTGTGCCATCTAAATGTTGCTCTGAAGTCTTGCTAGTGTTAAAACGGTCTTGTGATACGCCGTCCATTGCACCTTGCATGGCTGCTTTAAAATCAATGTCACGCGCTTTATAGTTGGGCGTGTCCGCGTTGGCGATATTCGCAGCAATTAGCTCTTGACGCTGGCCGCGAATGCGCAGAGCAGCTTGATGGAAGCTTAAGGCAGAATCTAAATTGTTTAACATGTTGTGTCCTTTCAAATAGCATTTTTGTTATTGGCTAAAGAAATTACTTTTATTGCCGATAACACTTATGAAGGCAATTCTAGAACTAATAAATAAGCATCAATCACTGAAGTAAAAGGGTAAAACACAGCCTTTTCTGAGTTTTGTAAATTCAATATCTCCGTAGAATACTTAATTGAATCTTTAGCCCAATGATGGTTGGACGGAGTTAGATATGTGTTATAGAAATGCTTTAAAGGCTGGATTTGCTTTGCTGATATTAATGCAGCCTGCATTTGCCACACCTGCAAACCTGACCGAAAGGCAGGATTTGGAGTTGTTGAGGAATAAAATTGTCGAGTTTTTGGTGACTCAAAGTACGGGTTATCCTGGAAAAGTCACTGTGTCCGCAGGGTTTATTGACCCTAATTTAAAGCTTGCACAATGTCCTGCCCCAGAGATCTTTTTACCTTCGGGAAGCCGCGCATGGGGAAAGACGAGTGTGGGCATTCGTTGCGGCGCGCCTAGTTGGACGATTTACGCGCAGGCAAAAGTCAGTGTAAAAGCACCTTATTTGGTTGCTGCAGCACCATTGGCGCAGGGACATGTTGTAACTGGACAAGACTTACTCTCAGAAGAAGGCGAATTAACACAATTACCGGCTGGAGTATTTACTGATGCAGCCCAGGCCGTTGGTCGCACTGTGACAATGTCTATGATGGCTGGCAGCGTTTTGAGACAAGATATGTTAAAGCTTGCACCAGTCGTACTGCAAGGCCAGTCAGTGATGCTGACTTCTGGCGGACATGGGTTTAGTGTAACAGCAGAAGGAAAGGCCTTGAATAATGCCAATGAAGGTCAAGTGGTACAAGTTAAAGCAGAAAGTGGCACTGTAGTAAGTGGTATTGCGCGTGCGGGCGGCAAAGTAGAAGTTGCGTTTTAAGCAAAAAATATGCTTCAAGATGCCTAAATTGCATACAAACGGCTTAAGTTCACATAAACTATGCCGTTAGGTACTTATGTAATATTGCGAATAACGCATTGAAATACTGACGCAAAAAGGATAAAACATGAAAATTAATGACATTGTTAAAAAATCGATAGGGCTGGATACTGAAAAGTTAAGTTCGAATGCAAGCAAGAAAGCTGAAAAATCTAGCGGAGATGCCAAGACAACAGAATCCGTTACACTTTCTCCACTTTCCGCTCAGATGCAATCACTTGAGGCAAAAGTGGCCTCTTCTGAAGTATTTGATGCTGCAAAAGTCGATGCAATTAAAACGGCCATTACAAGTGGTAAATTTAAAGTAGATTCTGAAAAAGTTGCGGATGGTTTAATTACTTCCGTCAAAGAGTTGCTAAACAAGAAATCCTAGAACCTTTAGGCAAAGCATAGAAAGCTAAATTGATCATGAGCATATCGACTTTATTCCAGCAGGATGTAAAACTCGTTAACGAACTGATGTTTTTGCTTTCACGAGAACAAATAAGTTTAGTGGCTGGCGATATCGATGCAATTGAGGAATTGTTAGACGAAAAAAGTATTTTGTTGCAAAGCATTAACGCCTCAGTTCAGGTGCGGTATCAAGCATTGTCTAAATTGGGTTACGAGCCCAATGAAAATGGCATGAAAGTTTGGGTTGACGGCAATACGGAAACCAAGCAATTAATGCTTTGGCAGGACTTTCAGCAAACTTTGGAACAAGCAAAAGAGCTCAATCGCGTGAATGGGCAGCTTATTAATAAGCATTTCAGTCGTAATCAGCAGTTCCTAAACCATCTTCAAGGTAAGTCTTCTAGCGGAAGTATTTACGGCCCAAATGGTCAGACTTCATCGCACAACTATCTGCGTAATTCCCTAGCTGTTTAAACAGTTGCAATGGGGTGTTTTTTTGCCCGAGTTGAAGATTCTTCAAAACTACATTTAATTTCTAGCATGTGTTTAATTGGAGCAGGTTTATGTTTCAGATAACCTTGCGTGAAATTAATGCCCATTTCTTTAAGTAGTTTTTCGGTAGGTTCATCTTCCACCCATTCTGCAATTGTTTTCTTGCCTGTTACTTTAGCTACTTCGGTAATGCAGCGCACAGTTGCCTGATCGATTGCGCTATTTGTTAGACTTCTGATAAATTGACCGTCAATCTTAATGTAATCCACGTCTAATTTTTTTAAATAACCAAAAGAAGAAACGCCACTACCAAAATCATCAAGTGAGAATTGAATATGATGTTTTTTCATAGAATCGATAAATTTTTCTGCAGCATGCATGTTGGTTATGGCAGCAGTTTCGGTAATCTCAAAGCATAGTTTGCTACAATCGACTGGATTGTTGCGAATCAAATCTAGAACGTAAGCATTAAAATTTTTGTCACCTAGCGACTGGCCAGAGAGGTTGACCGAAATAGTTTCGATATGCTTGAATTGATCTCGATGTAACTTCATCCATTCAAATACCTCGCGAACTACCCATTTATCAATGCGAGAAGCCATGTGATATCGTTCGGCAGCAGGCAAAAATAACCCAGGCGGAATAAGGTTTCCAGTTTCATCTTGCAATCTAAGCAATACTTCTCCGTGCAAGCCAACTTTGCCTTTAATAGGCAAAATACGCTGGCAATACAATACAAAATTATTGTCTTCAATCGCTTGCTCTATGCGGCTGGCCCATTGCACTTCCCCAAGGTGAGCTTGTAGTGCATGATCTTTATCTAAATAAAAATGTACACGATTGCGGCCGTCTTCCTTCGCGGCAAAGCATGCTTGCTCTGCGGCTTGTAGTAAGTGGTTTGTGCTAAGCCAGTTGTCATCAATCATTACTAAGCCAATGCTAGCGCCAACACGATGTCGACGCTTGTCAGCTGTAAGTCGGAACTCATCTACTGATTTACAAATGTTCTGCGCAATTCGCATGGCATTATCAGGATTGCATTTTTCAAGCAGAATACCAAACTCATCGCCGCCAATTCTGGCAAAAGCATCGGTGGTACGAATGCAGCTGCTAATCACAGAGGAAATTTCTTTAAGCAACAGATCTCCCGTTTTGTGCCCACTGCTTTCATTAACGACCTTAAACTGATCTAAATCTATATATAACAATGCATGTTCTAACTTTCGTTCGCGAGCACTAAATATCGCTTGCTCAAGTTTATTCTCAAATTCACCCCGATTAATTAGGCCAGTAAGCGCATCATGACTTGCCTGATAAGTTATTTCTTTTGCAATATGGCGTTGCTTTGTAACATCGTTTGACACGATGACTACGCCCAATAGCTCTTTATTGGATTTGAGTATTGGCGCAGATGAATACTCTACATTGTATTCATTGCCGTCGCGACTAATGAGCAATGTGCTCTCGGAAGATAAAGTCATCTTGCCTTTTGATACGCATGCTTCCACTGGGCTAATGCAAGGTATTCGTGAAGCCTCATGCACGATATTGAAAACTTTTTGCAGATGTAAACCTATTGCCTCATTTGCAGGCCAACCTGTTAGCTTTTCCGCCACCGGGTTAAGGTACATAATGTTGCCATTATTATCGGTAGTGATAACGGAGTCGCCAATAGAGTCCATGGCTACTTTAATATATGCATGTTCCTCATCTAAGATATTATTAAGTTTTCGTTGTTCAGAAATATCACGTGCAATTTCAGAAGTACCAATCATTTCGCCGTAGGCATTTACTATGGATGAGATTGAGACGGAAACATCAATCAAATTAGCACTTTTTGTAATCCGTTGTGTTAGATAATTTTTAACCGCTTGCCCACTTTTAATTTTTCCTAAAAAGTCTTGCTCCTCGGTTAGTCTGTCATTTGGAAAAAGCGCGGTTATATGCCTACCGATAATTTCTTCGACTGAATAACCAAAAATTTTCTCTGCGCCTTGATTCCAGTTCAATATGAAACCATCCAATGATTTGCTAATGATGGCATCTTCAGAAGAATCAACGATTGAAGCGAGATTTGATGATTTCTCTTCAACAGCCATTATCATATCGAATCTAGAGGAAAGTGCTTGCACAGCAATGCTAGACAAGGCTGAAAGAACATTAATTTGTGTGTCATTTAATGGCTTATTAATTTGCGCTACAGTACACAAAGTACCAATTCTTTCTTGACTGGAAAGCAATATAGGCGCGCTAGTATGTAGGTGGGTATCAGGTTTTGGAGCAAGAAGTGCGTTGCTAACTTGAGTGACACTTGTAAGCGCTATTGAGCTATCACTCTGTATTGCTGTTGCATAAAAGGAGATGTCTTCGGGCGTTTCTGTAACACCGTTTATACCAATGTTGGATTTTATTGCTTGTTTGTCATCGTCAATAAACCTGACAAAAGCAATTGGAAAATCACATATTTTGCTAGATACTTCGGAAATTTTATCAAAAAGTGGTAAATGCAGGCATTCTAGAATCTGCAGTTTTTTGAGCGCTAAATTGCGTGCACGCTCCCCTGATGGCAGTTTTGCCTGTTGTGTCATATCGTAATCTCGTTATTAGTTTTTATTGTGACCACAATGCCTTGATTGACTATCCTCCGCCAACCAGACAACAACTTGTCATTACCAACGCCGCAAGTTTACAAGACTATTGTTACAGATTTTAATAAATGGTGCTAGCCCCTATTTGGAATTAGTTGGCTTGATTTCGATGCCTCCACTATTGTCTGCATTCAAGCTATCATACAAAATCATAACGGATACACGGCGATTTTTAGCTCGACCTTCAGCGGTGTCATTCTCGCCTAAGGGATGTGTGGATCCGAAACCCAGCGCGCTTAAACGAAATTCTGCAACACCTAAGTCGTTAAACATTCTAAGTACGCTACTCGCTCGAACCGCGGAAAGCTCCCAGTTAGAGAAAAATGCAGGACTGTGAATGGGCGTGTTATCTGTGTGGCCTTCTACTTGAATTGCGTGACTATTTGTAAGTAAAAGTTTTGCAATATCTCCTAATACTGAGTCGGCAGATTTTGCTAATTCAGCGGAACCAGACGAAAACAGTAAGCTGTCGTTGATGTCGATGCGAATACCACGACTATTTTGTGCAACCCGCACTTTGCCATCACTAATTAATGGTGACAAATGGTTTGACATATTAATGCCAAGCTCAGTCATTGCTTCGCGTTCACGTATTAGCGCTTCTACATCAATTTTTGCTTGTTGTTCGATTTTTTCAGAATGCTGAGTGCTTTTGTCATTACTTTTAGTTGGGGATTGTTCCTTGTTTAGTTGCGCTTTATTTCCTGGTTTAACAACGTTAGTAGTCGCTTGCTTCTCATTAACAAAAGCTGTGTTGATAGAAGACGATAGTTGTCTATATTTTTTCTGATTTACTGAAGAGATAGAATACATTACGACGAAAAATGCAAACAATAATGTCACAAAATCCGCATATGAAACTAGCCATCGGTCTGGGTTGTCGGTGTCTTCCTCTATTTTTCTTCTAATCATTTTTATCTCAAATACGCTTGTAATCGTTCGCTAACAATCTTTGGATGATCATTTTTTACAATTGAAACCCAAGCGTTAAGTAGCATTTCGCGACGCATCATCTCGTGTTGGATATGGGCTTTTAGTTTGTTTGCAATCGGCAGAAAAAACAAATTTGCTAAGCCTACCCCATAAATTGTGGCTACAAATGCTACTGCAATGCCACTTCCAAGCCGGTTAGGGTCTGAGAGATTTTCCATAACATGGATAAGCCCAATTACTGCACCAAGTATGCCTATGGTTGGCGCATAACCGCCAGCTGCCTCCCATATTTTTACCGCGTTTCGTTGCTGTACTTCATAAAAATGCATGTCAATCGCACAAACTTCGCGAATTTTTTCCGGCGGTGCGCCATCCACCATCATTTGCAGTCCTTTTTTGATGAAAGGATCAGATTCGCGATTTAAATAACTTTCTAATTTGAGTATGCCATCCTGCCTCACAATCAGACACCACGCATTGGTGCGACGTACAAGTGCTTCTCTATCGTCAATAGGTGGTTTTAAAATAAGTTTGGACAGCTTAATACCTAATATAAAACTTTTAGGTTTTGTTTGTAGTAAAACCGCACCAAGCGTGCCGAAAAAAACAATGAAAAAGGCAGCGGGTTGCAAAAGCGCACCCACTCGCCCACCTTCTATCGCTTGTCCTAATAGAATGCCTATTAGGGCGAGCGCTATGCCGCTTAAGCTGCTCCAGTCCATGATTGTTCTTTCAGTGTGGTCCGCAGTCTAGCGACAGCCTGACTATGTAATTGGCAGACACGAGATTCTGTAACGCTCATGATTGCGCCTATTTCTTTAAGGTTTAGTTCTTGCTCGTAGTACAAACCCATGAGTATTTTTTCACGCTCCGGCAATGAATCAATCGCGTGAACTAGTGCTTCTTTAAAATCCCCAGTTAATAATGCATGAATTGGATCGCCAGAGTCATCCTTCAAAAAATGATCTAAAAAGTGTTCACCACCACCTTCTGAGTCATGAAAGTCTTCATAATAAACAAGCTGATGACCACCGCAGTCATCTAACATTTCATAGTAGTCATCAAGTGACAAATTTAAGTGCTTCGCAACTTCACCTTCGCTTGGTGGGCGGCTTAATTGTTGCTCAAGTTTAGCAATCGCAGTTTCCACATCGCGCATGCTTTTTCTGACGCTGCGAGGAAGCCAATCCGCGCTTCGTAGCTCGTCTAGCATGGAGCCTCGAATTCTTTGTGCGGCATATGTTTCAAATTGCGCGCCATGTGTATCTTCGTATTTGTTCACCGCATCTAATAGGCCCATCATGCCGGCTTGAATGAGATCATCCAGTTCCACGCTAGGTGGTAACTTGGCCTTAAGCTGATATGCAAGTTTTTTGACCAAAGTTGCATGTTGCTGCAGTAGATGATCTTTTTGGTCTATTTTTCCATTTATTGTGTACATAATCATTCCTAAGCTAAGGATTTTTGCTCAACATTTGTGGAGCGGTTTTGTTGATAATTAAGGCGCTGAGCTAGGCCTTTAAAGGAGATTGATGCTGCGACGCGAGGAAAAGCATCGGTGACACTGCGGCCCAGTTTTGCGGCACGAGTAATATGTTCATCGGCTGGAATTGCGCCAAAAAATTCAAGATCAATTGCTAAAAAACGTCTTACGATTTGAGCAATATTACGAAATACAACTGCTGCATGTGCGTTCCCAGTCTCAGTCACGATGATGCCAATGCTTCTTCTGCCATGTTGATTACAGATATGTTTAATTAAAATGTAAGCTTTTTTGACCGACTCGGGGTCGCGCGTCATTTGAATTAATATTTTCCCTTCACTTAATGTACTTAAAGGTAATACATTGTTTTTATTTAGTGCAACATCTGCCAAAACTAAAGTGTATCGATTCGCTAAATCATTAAATATCTCGCTGATTTTTGCGTCAACCGCACTATCGATAGGTGCTAAATTTTGATTTTTTGACTGTAATTTTATGGTTGCGAATCCAAGTTTAGTATTTTTAATAGATTGTGTTATCAATGATCTCTTTTCGGCGACATCGAGCAGTGTAGGTAAAGCGTTGATCCCATAGTTTCTGGACGATTCTATGCTGTCTTGTCCCGCGTGAAGAACAAGCACATCAGAGCCGTTTTCGCAGATGGTCGCTGCTAAATTCGTTAGCAGTATGGATTGACCTTCCTCTGGGCTAGCCGAAAGCACAGAAATTATTCTGGGTTCTGGCTTTGCCATCAATCGCCGTAAGCTAGCCGCTTGGTCGTTCTGAAAACTAGGCATTTTCCATCTCCAGCACAAGCGGTTTTGCTGACGAGTTGGCGGAATTGCCCATTACAAATGGTAGGTCATCATTGCTAAATTGGAATGGACTATTCTTTTCTTCTGCAAGCTTGAAGGCGTGGTTAATTAGCTGCATTTTTTCAGCAATATAAATATCTTCTGGCACGCGTTGGCCATTGGTCACATAGAAGAGCTTGAGTTTCTCGCGGATAACCACATCGATTACGTTGCCAATGGTAACTGCTTCGTCTTCTTTGGTGATGATACAGCCATCCAAACCACGCCCTTTGTAGGCCTGAACCACGTCAATTAGGGTGTCACCAGTATTGGTTGCATTAAGACAAAGTAATTTTTTGATATTGGAACTTGCTCCAGATAGCATCGCTACCTGTTCCGCTACCATGCGATCGCGCTGACTTACGCCTACAGTGTCAATTAATATTGTGTGCTTGCCTTTAAGTTCATTTAAGGCGATTTTTAGGTCGTCTTCATCTTTAACCGTGTGCACCATCACGCCTAAAATTTTGCCGTATATGCGTAACTGCTCATGACCACCAATACGATAGGCATCTGTAGAAATTAAACCAAGCTTTTCTGTGCCGTGCTTCATCACGAATCTTGCGGCCAACTTAGCTGTAGTTGTTGTCTTGCCTGCACCAGTAGGGCCAATTAAGGCAAATACGCCACCTTGATCTAATATCTCATCTTCTTTACCAATAGATTTAAGGTTTTTCCCCAAGACGTTCTGCACCCATTTCATTGCATTAGTGTTGTTTTGTTTTTCAGGGATATTTTCTGCAAGTTGTTTAGAGAGTGCAGAACTAAATCCAGCAGACAATAGTTTGCCAAGTGCGATAGATTTAACGGGATCGCGGTGTTGGATTGCAGACCATGAAATTTCAGTCAACTGTGATTCAATCATGCTTCGCATATTGCGAATCTCTTGCATCATGTTTGCAATTTGGGCGCTTGCTTCGTTCGCTTGCGCTTGGGCAATCACTTCTGCTCTAGATTGTATAGCTTCATCATTCAATTCATCAGCATTGCTTGTCTTATTTAAAGATTGCTCTGACTGCACACGTTTTCTAAACAATGCTTCTAGTGTTGATGACTGTGCATCTTCAACCATGCTGGCGCCAAAATTTTGGTCAGCACTGTTATATGCTGGGATAGAGGCTATTTCCTCCTCCCTAAAGGCCATAATTTCATTGCCACCTTCTACTGCTCGGTTAGAAAGAATGACCGCATCATCGCCAAGTGCTTCACGTACTTGAGCAAGTGCTGCTTTTGAGTTTTTGCCGAAAAAGCGTTGAATGTTCATGCTTGACCTCCAATAAGGTTAGTTACACGTATGGTTTTAGTATCTGGTAATTCTTCGTGCGAGATCACTCGAAGACGTGGAATTGCGCGGCGTAGAAATTTTGAAAGCGCTGCTCTAAGTGGCGCGGCAACAAGTAAAACTGGCGACATGCCCATTTGCTCTTGCTGAAGCGCAGCCATTTCCGTTTGTCTAGATAAGGTTTCGGCTAAACTGGGCTCGATTGCGGCGCCAGTCGCGTTATTAGCTTGTGTCGCTTGCATCAAAATGCGCTCAAGATTGTTATCTAGTGTCATCACAGAAATTTCATTTCCAAGTGGAAATAGCTGTTGCACAATCGCGCGACCAAGACGTACACGCACATGTGCTGTAAGCTCACTTGCGTCTTGCGTTTGGCTAGCATGTTCAGAAAGTGTTTCTACAATAGTGCGCATGTCGCGAATATGTACGCCTTCAGAAAGTAAGTTTTGCAACACTTTTTGAATGACCGATAATGATAGGAGTTTAGGTGTTAAGTCTTCCACAAGTTTTGGTGACTCTTTACCTACGTGGTCTAGCAACAACTGAGTTTCCTCACGACCGAGTAGTTCAGCTGCTTGCATTGAGATAATGTGATTTAAGTGTGTCGCTATCACAGTGCCAGCATCGACCACGGTGTAACCCATCATTTGTGCTTGGTCTCGCGCTGAAGAGTCTATCCATACAGCAGGTAAACCAAAAGCAGGGTCGGTGGTTGCTGGGCCAGGTAAAACATCGCTTACCATGCCAGGGTTAATCGCTAAAAATTGGCCCATATTAGATTCGCCACTGGCGACTTCTACACCTTTAAGCGTGATGCGATAGCTAGTGGGTTTAAGCTCTAGGTTGTCGCGAATATGCACTGTTGGCGCAAGAAAGCCGACTTCTTGTGCAAATTTTTTGCGCAATCCTTTAATACGTTTGAGTAAGTCGCCGCCTTGTGTTTTATCAACGAGTGGAATTAAGCGGTAACCAACTTCTAGTCCGATAATGTCAACTGGCATGACGTCATCCCAGCTCACTTCTTCAAGTTCAGATGGGGTGGGGGTGGGTTCTTCCACAACAGGTTCTTCTGCCTTTTTGCTTTGTTCGCTAATCAAGTAACCGGCGCCAACCAATACAGATGCCAACATTAAGAATGCAAAATGGGGCATGCCTGGAATGGCGCCCATGCTACCAATAATGCCAGCAGTAATATAAACAACTTTAGGATTGGAGAATAGTTGTGTAATGAGCTGACCGCCAATATCTTCATTGTTTGCGACGCGCGACACCACCACACCCGCTGCAACAGAAATAATCAGTGATGGAATTTGCGCTACTAAACCATCACCAATAGCCAAAAGTGTATAGTTTTTAACGGCATCGGCAAAAGCCAAATCATGTTGAGCCATACCAACAATCAATCCACCTACTACGTTAATGATGATGACTAAAATACCTGCAATTGCATCACCACGTACATATTTACTCGCACCATCCATCGCACCGTAGAACTCTGATTCTTGGCCAACTTCAGCTCGACGGCGTCGTGCTTCATCTTCGCCTATCAGTCCAGCATTTAAGTCCGCATCAATCGCCATTTGCTTACCTGGCATTGCATCTAAGGTAAAGCGGGCTCCCACCTCAGCAATACGGCCAGCACCCTTGGTAACCACGGTAAAGTTAATAATGGTCAATATGATAAATACCACTAGACCTACCGTATAGTTACCACCGATTAAAAAGTGCCCAAAGGCTTCAATCACTTTGCCAGCGGCACCTGGTCCAGTATGACCTTCTGTAAGTACTACGCGGGTAGAGGCCACATTGAGCGATAAGCGAAGCATGGTCGTGACTAACAGTACGGTTGGGAAAGCGATAAAGTCCAATGCCTTTTTGGTTTGCAAACCAATGAGCAATACCAAAATAGATAGAGCAATGTTAAAGCTAAACAACACATCAAGAACAATTGCCGGTAAAGGCAATATCATCATTGATAGTAATAAAACGATGATGAATGGTGCGGCTACAGCACGAACATCAATGCCATTCATCCAAGCTGGTAATTTAAGCGAATTCATTAAGCAAACACCTCAGGCTCCACTGTTTTTGCAGGTAATAAACTGTGTGGGTCAAGTGATTCTGGTACTGGAAGTGTTTTTGGAGCCTCTGGGCGGAAACCACCTTCACGGTTAAAAATACGCATTTGAAACACATAGGCCAATACCTCTGCAACTGCTGAATAAAGGGCTTCTGGAATTTCATCACCAAGTTCAGCATGTGCAAATAATGCACGTGCTAATTTTGGAGCTTCCATGGTAAGTACTTTATGCTCAGCAGCGACTTCTCTAATTTTTAATGCAATAGCATCAGCACCTTTTGCAACCACCACTGGTGCTCGCATACCTTCTTCTTTGTATTTAATGGCAACTGCATAGTGTGTCGGGTTGGTAATAACGACATCTGCCTTCGGAATTTCCGACATCATGCGACGTTTGGCCATTTCACGTTGCTGCTGACGAACACGGGCTTTAATTTCTGGATTGCCTTCAGATTCTTTTGCTTCTTGACGCACTTCTTCTTTAGTCATTTTTAATTTATTTGCGTAATGATAGAGTTGATATGGCACATCAATTGCTGCAATTAGCACCAATGCACCTACAACCGCTAAAAATCCCATTAGCATTAAATCACCCACACTAGAAATACTTGATTTAATGGGCTGTGATGACAGTGATAATATAGGATCCATGTCATGTGAAATAACAGTGTAGGCAACTGTACCAACTAACATTGCTTTGATGATGGATTTAATCAGCTCAACAGCAGCTGTTTTAGATACCATGTTAGAGATACCACGCATTGGATTAAGTCTTCCAAAGTTTGGTACTAATGCTTTGCTACTAAATATCCAGCCGCCAATAAGCGCTGGTGAACCGATGGCGACCACCATTAAAAGTAGTGCAAATGGAGCGAATGCGGTAAGCAAAGCTAATATAGAACTTGAAATGTTAGCGAGTAGAAATCCTGAATCGAATGCAGCTGCACGATCCAGACTTAATCCAGCGCTTAAAGAGGTTTTAAGTGCATCACCAAGATGATTTTCGAGCATGAGGAAGCCTAAGCCTGCGGCTAGCAATGTCGTGACTGTGGCCAACTCTTTCGAGCGAGGCACATCGCCTTCCTCACGCGCTTTTTCTAATCGCTTAGGGGAGGCCTGTTCTGTTTTTTCTAAATCACTGTCTTCAGCCATCTTTAATTCCTGATTATTAGAAACTTGGTTTCATGGCGCCAAGTCATTAAAACCTTTTCTTACATGACGCTAATTATTAAGCGAGGCAAGCGGAATGTATCTTGAGAATAAAAGGGTGAAAACGGTCTTTTCTTACTATGTTTAATTGGAGGAAGGTTTGAAATTGGATAAAATTATAAAAATATTAAAATAATTTACTATTTAAAACAGTAGGTTATAAACTAAATATAAATTATTTTAAAAAATTACTAAAGTTTTCTTAATCTATGACGTTAGCGGTATATCTCATATTGCCGTTGAAAAAGGTTGAAATGAATTAAGTAAAGTTACCGTGCATGTTTAATGTGCAATTGAATTGTATATATAGTATATCCATCCTAGTGTAGGTGTTTGTAAGACAAACACCTACATATTGTCGTCCGTCCGTCTTACATAAAATACCGACAAATTCCAATGTTTAGTTTATGAAAAAAGGCTCAAAGTACGTTCCATACCAGAAGTGCTTTATTAACGAGTTTTTTGAGAATAGTTAGGAAAAAAAATGAGCGAAAATGAAATGATGTCGGAAATTAAAGACGCAAATTTAAATTACTTAATGTTGGCGCAACAAATGATTCGCGCAGACAAAGCAACCGCAATTTTCCGTTTAGGCATTAGCAAAGATATTGCCGACTTGCTTGAAGGATTGAGCAATTTACAAATTCTTAAGCTCAGCAGCAACAACATGATGTTAGCGCGCTTTCGTTTTGAGGATGGCGCAATTTTGAGCATGCTTACAGACTACACAAAAGACCGTGCACTCGCAAATTCCCACAGTGCAATTTTATTATCAGGCCAAGCTGCGTAATTATTGTCTAGATTTTAAAGCTTTATTTAAGGAAAATATAATGGAAAAGTCAAACGTTAAAAAAAGTGTTGTTGCTGAAGCTGAACAAATTCAGTTAGCGATTAAGATGATTAATCTAGGTGCTAGATTACAACTTTTAGAGGCACAAACGACTTTGTCTCGTGAGCGATTAATCAAGTTATATAAAGAACTTAAAGGCGTATCACCCCCTAAAGGCATGTTGCCATTTTCTACCGATTGGTTTTTGACCTGGCAGCCTAATATCCATTCTTCAATTTTTCTAAATATATACAATTATTTAGTAAAAAATGCGGAAGTAAGTGGAATTACAGCAATCATTAAAGCATATAGCTTATATTTGCAGCAGATTGATCACGATTCAGATGCTGAACCAGTCCTCTCAATGACACGTGCATGGACACTTGTGCGATTTGTAGATAGTAAAATGTTGAAATTGCAAAGTTGCAGCTGCTGTGGCGGTAATTTTGTGGTGAATGCATACGATTTAAACCAAAATTATCACTGCAACTTATGCCATATTCCATCACGTGCTGGCAAAACTAAAAAATCTAAAGAGTTAGCCTATAAGTTAGTGACTATTGCAGCATAAAGTTGCTTTATGGGAACCGCATTCAATCCCTTCGATAAGAATCCCCGCTTGCAAAATGCTACTGACTTATTTGCTAAAGTGACGATTAGACAGGGGATTTTTTCTTGCTTTAACCATAGATTCGCTAAGCTTCATCGGGTGCCTGCCGCTACCGCGATTTTGGTGCAGATGGTGGCTGCTTTAACGGTATTGATGTGTGTACTCTCGATTTATTTTTTCGAACCGATTAAATTCTCAATCTTCTCATTAGTGTTGATGCAAGCAATCATTGCTTCTATCTATAGCAATTTAGTAGGCATGGCTCGTTGGTGGAACTGGATACACTTTTGTTTTCCGCTTGGCCTATGGGTGATGTCAATGTGGCAAGTCCCTAATGAGCTTTATCTTGCTGGGTTTTTGATAACATTAAGTCTGTATTGGACCACATTTCGAACTCAAGTACCTTTTTACCCATCGCGTCCGATTGTTTGGCAGAAGGTTGCGGAACTCTTGCCAACGGATAAAGCAATTCGCTTGATTGATATTGGAAGTGGGCTGGGTGACTTGTCTATGCATATTTCAAGAGCAAGACCATTAAGCCAAATTGAAGGTATAGAAATTGCGCCTTTGCCATGGTTAGTAAGCATGTTACGTGCTAATTTGAGTCGTTCTAAGGCTATATTTAAACTAGGCGATTATAACCAGCTAGATTTTTCACAATACGATATTGTTTTCGCCTACTTGTCACCCGCAGCCATGCCCGCATTGTGGCAAAAAGCGCAACAGGAAATGCGAACTGGATGCTTGCTGCTGAGCTATGAGTTCCTAATACCTAACATTGTGCCTAGTTTTTGCATTGCAGGCAAAGCTGGAGCGCCAGAAATTTATGGCTGGAAAATTTAAACTTAAACGAATAATTTACGAATAGTTAGTATTCAAATTTAAATAGCAAACAGCCTTTTATTCAAACGATTGATTTCATGCCGTGCTTGTTATTCTGAGACTAATTAAAACAGATAAAGAAACTTAGTTTCCCATTTATGGAGCATTGAATCATGTTTGTGATTATTGGTTACGTTATTGTGCTTGGTGCAGTATTTGGCGGATATGCTTTAGCGGGCGGGCACTTGGGCGCGTTATGGCAACCGTTGGAATTACTAATGATTTTTGGCGGTGCTCTGGGTGCATTCGTTGTAGGTAATGACTCAAAAGCAATTAAAGCAACTTTAAAAGCCTTGCCGACCTTATTCAAAGGTTCTAAATATAACAAAGCGCTTTATAGGGATTTACTAGCGTTGATGTTTGAAATTCTTAGTAAAATTCGCAAAGACGGCATGATGTCGATTGAGAACGACGTTGAAAATCCAGAAGCCAGCGCCTTGTTTAGTAAGTACCCGAAAATTCTGCACGATCATCATTTGGTAGAGTTTATCTGTGATTATTTACGATTGATGGTGTCTGGCAATATGGATGCCTTTCAAGTAGAAAATCTGATGGATAACGAG
>JBJXDT010000063.1:0-22172 GCA_046153505.1 Methylophilaceae bacterium
TGATATCGACTACATCAAAATTGACCAAACATTTGTTAAAAACCTCAAAATAGGTTCAGATGATTTAGCTTTGTGTGAAGCGATTATTGTGATGGCTCACAAGCTAAATATGAAAGTTATTGCTGAAGGTGTAGAGACGCAAGAGCAACTTGATTTACTAAAATTAGCCAAGTGTGATTATGGTCAAGGCTATTTCTTTTCTAAGCCTGTAGACCCCACTCAATTTGAAAAACTATTTAGCAAATAACGTGTTTTGAACACTATCGCCCGACTCTAGCCGATAAAGCCAAGCCAAAATTTCTGCGATTGCCTGATATAAAGCAGGTGGAATATGGTCATCCAAATCAACTTGCATGAGCATTGCGACCAGCTCCTTAGACTCATGAACAAACACACCATGCTCGCGCGCCCGGCTTATAATTTGCTCTGCTATCGCGCCATTACCCTTTGCAAGCACTCTAGGTGCAAAATCGCCTGTTTCATAAGCCAACGCAACTGCACGCTGTTTAGTATTGTGCAAATTATGCATACGCCGTCACCATGAGCGTATCGAGGACTTGACCGTTTTTTGAAATCGCATCGACTAAATCTTTGCTTTGCGCTTTCAATACATTTAAAGTTTCCGCTTCGTCCACCAGCAAGCGGATCTGCATGCGGCCATCCAGCATGCTAATTTTAGCCGTTACTTTTCCCAAGTTGGGTAAATGCAAAGTTAAATCGCTTGCAATGGTGTTTTGAGTTTCTGTTGTGAGTTGCTCATCGCTATTTGAAGAAGCATGCTCATCTTTTCGGTAAAGGTCCCACGCCATTTTTTGCCCCGGCCAGACCTCGCCATGCCAAGCCAGTCGCTGAGTTTCGAGAATGGCAAGTTGCTGCGACAACATATTATTTGCTGTAAAGTTAATTTGGTTTTGCGGCTCTTGTTTAATATTTGCTAGAGAACGCACACCTTCTACAAATTCGCTTAAGTGAGCCTCGTAAAACAATCCCGTATTAGTAATTGTATTTTTAAGCTCTTTTGCAAGCAACTCTGGTATTTCTGGTGTGCGTGTAATTGCCGTTTTTGCTTCAAACTTCGCGGCATAGCCATCATGCTGAGCATCTTTTAAAACGCTGTCGATTAGAGTAGCAGCAGCACTTAAGCTTGCGAATGCTGCACTATTTTTTACTAGCTCAGCACTATGCTGCGATAGCTTCAATGTTAATGGCGTTTCTTGCCTGAGCAATAATTTAGTTGATTCGGCTTCAAGCAATTGAATAGGATCAGCAATCGCTTCTACAGATAACACCGGCAAAATCCTAGAGACAGGATTTATTTTTGTAATATCCGCAGATTTAAACATAACCCTTAATCTAAACTATGACCCATATGACCTGGGCGTTGTGTTTCTTGCATGGTTTCTATTTAACATTGCGTTCAATTTAACCATCCAAGGTGCCATCAAATTTCTAATCTCGCGATCATCGGCAAGAATTTTTTTAATGCAAGTCAGCTTTCTTGCATAAGCGTCGCCAGTAAGTGGTTCAAGCTCTTCAAATGCTTTAAGTTTTTCAACATAAGTGCCGCAATAGTCTTCTAGCTCGCGAAGTCTATCCCAATCTTGCTCCTGTGCTGCTTCTAACATTTGGCTCGTGACTTCTGCAACCGACTCATACAATGAAAGTACATTGATATAGCTCATGTTTAAACCTTCTCTAAATAAAGATTATTATTGTGGCTAGCTTGACTAAGCTGTTTGTTAATATTTGCTGCATCTGTTTTACTAATCGCTTCCCAAGCGCCACGTAATTCTGTCAGCAGATTAATCACTTCTTGAATCGGTGCTGTCGTATTATCAATATTGGCTTTAATCAAAAGATTTGTCATATAGATATATAAGGCATCTAGGGTCTCTGCAATTTCGCCACCCTCATGCTTGTTCAGACTCATTCTTAAACCACTCTGAATTATCCGAATTGCTTTAAAAATAAACTGACTTTTGTTTGGATAGTCATTTTTCTGCACATAGGGAATTGCTGAATAACATGCCACAATTGCCCCTTGGTAGAGCATAACGATCAACTCAACTGGGTTAGCAGCTTCCACACCAGTTTCTATGCTGATTTTTTTATATTGGTTTATATTTTGATTGTTGGCGCCAAACATGTTTGTTCCATTCAGTTGGTAAAATTGATTCAGTTATTAAATGTTGTTAATCGCTTTTTGTTGCTGGGTTAAGCTTTGCAACAAGCTATTCAAGTTGCTAAATTGTGTTGTGTAACGCTTTTTAATGCCCACCATACGTGTTTCCTCCGCATCTACCCGCTTGGTGATATCGCTAATCGTTTGGCTAATATTACTGGTACGCGTTGTGATAGCGACGTTCAACGAAGACTTTGCCCAAGCATCAAGTTGCGTCGCAAAACCGGTAGTAGATGTAAATAAATTAGATAAGGCTGTTAAATTATTAGTGACTGCAGTATCAAACAAGGTACTATCCAACGCCAAACCTACACTAGGCTGGGTTTTGATGCCGACATCAGCCAGCGTGGTATAAGTACCACCCGCTACGGTGCTGCTTATTATTGCTTTAAGTTCACTGATCATTTGCCGAATGGTAGAGTCCCCGGCCAGACTACCACCTGATGATGTCGCCGTTTTAAATGCAGATACACTGGTTAGATTTTTTATTAAATCGTTATATGCCGTTACAAATGAGTTTGCAGCCGCACTGATCGCAGCGGTATCTTTGGCAATCGTTAAAATATTTGGCGCAGTTGTTACCTTATTCAAATTCAAGGTCACACCTTGAATAGCATCCGTCACAGTATTCGACGTTTTTGTAACTGATACGCCGTTGACTTTAAAATTTGCATTTTGAGCTTCTAACGTTTGCGAGAGATTTTGCGTCCCTGTGGGATCATTACTTAACAAGCTACTTAGCGCAGCATCCCCTGCCACGGAAATACTGATGCTATTGCTTACGCCTGAAGCGGTTGAGCTAAATGCTAAACGGTAAGGCGATGTCCCGCCATCATTAATAATGGTGGCGTTCACACCAATATTTGCTGCATTCACCGCATCACGGATACCTTCTAACGTATTATTGGTGTTATCGATTGTGACTGTACTAATCCCGCCGCCATTTGAAGCAAAGTTTGCCCCAGTATATTTGCCAGTAGTCGCATTGTAGGAACCGCCATTTAGAGGGTCATAGCTAATGGTCCCAAAATCAAAATTTAATGTGGTGGGTGTTCCTGTACCAATCGCACTGGTACTAAGTGTTTGCCCAGCAGCAATTAACTGTTGAGATTGCGCAAGGCTAGAGATTTCAACCGAGTAATTACCCGCTACGGCAGTGCTGCCAGCACTCGCTGTTAAAATTGTGCTATCAGCCGTATTCACCTTAAATGCTTGAAAGCTCCCTGTACCTTTTAGCTTTTGTACAGCGGCTTGAAATGTGGAAAGGTTGCTTTTAACACCACCAAAAACAGAAAGTTGTGTTTGATATGTGGTAGATTTTTTGTTGAGCTTATCAATCGGTATACGTTCTGCAACCATCAGTTGGTTCACAACTGAAGTTACATCAACCTGACCTGAACTTAAGCCTGTTATTGTAGCCATCGCAACTTTTCCCTATGATTTTTGCTTAAATAATAAACCTTGCAAACCCGAATTAACTGATTTGAAGTTTGCATGTAACTCTGCTGTTTGCTGCTGTATTTGCGTAAGCGCCTTGCTAATCGCCAATGCGTGATCAGTAGGATATTGATTAATCACAACGCCAGTATTTTGCTCAACCAACTTAACAACCACTATTTTTGAATCTTTATCAAGTACAAATTGGACATCTGACTGTATTTGACTAAATACTTTATTTGCCTGATCCACGGCTTCTTGCAAGACTTCTGGGACACTACTTACAACAGGTTTGTTCTCAATTTTAGGCAAATCAACTACTGTAGCACTCGCTTGACGAGCCTCTTGAGATGGCCTAATAGTAAAATCACTGGGATTTACACTAGCGTTGCTTATAAAATTAGTACTCTGAATAGACATGATCTACCCCCGCTAACTCAAAAACCAGCCAGATTTCTCTGGCCGGTTTGTTTACTTACTTAAACTTCTTATACAACCTAGCCATTACCTTAACGTAACAAACTTGTAATGTTTTGTGGCGCTTGGTTAGCTTGTGCCAATGCCGCTGTACCCGCTTGTTGCAGAATGTTGTATTTAGTCATATGTGCTGTTTCTGATGCATAGTCTGTATCCAATACTGAGCTTAACTGAGCAGCAAAACCTACAGCTGAGTTACCTAAGTTATTTGCAGCTGATTGGAATGTTGCCATGTCTGCACCAAACTGAGCACGTGCTGTAGCAACCGCAGCCAAGCTTGTGTCAATACCTGTTGCTGTTACCGCTGTACCTGCTGTGAAAGCAACACCAACACCAGTCACTGTGCCGCCATCAGCATTAACTACCGCAGCGCCAGTTGCAGTTACTAAACCAGAGATACGCGCATTTTCTGCTAATAGTGCAGTTGTTTCTGTACCTGATGCTGTACCACCTAATTGCACAGCAAGTTCACGCATACGTTGCAAGTTTTCTGTAATTTGAGACAAGTAGCTGTCGTTAGTTTGTGCTTTAGCGATACCATCATTCGCATTACGTTGCGCTTGAATTGAACCACGAAGCTTTGAATCAAAACCAATTGCTAAGCCAAGACCAGTTGCGTCATCTTTAGCAGAGTTGATGCGTACGCCAGAACCAAGACGTGCCAAAGCACTGTCAAGACCCATTTTAGATTTGCTTAACGCATTCACGTTAAACATTGATGCTACGTTAGTATTTAATACTGCAGCCATTTTAGTACTCCTTAGAAATTAAGTTACATCATTAATAATTTAGCGTTGCCTAACAGCGCAATTGCGCCGCTGTTAAAATTAGTATCGGAAAACTTTTAATAAAATTTAGAGTTTGACTAAAATTTTATTTTTTTCGCGTCCCAAACTAAGGCAGCCTGTGAAAATGATGTCGGCAGTATTTTTTAAATCTTTAATTTCATTCATGTTTATCTTACAAAATGTTTAGTAATTAGTTCGCTTTAACTTCGCTCAGCATGGCGTGCAGCCTCACTACCACTTGATTTATCACGCTATCCCAATCCTTATTGGTGGACTGTCTAAATAAAGTCACACTCGGATACCATGGGCTATCAGCTCGATCTAACATCCAGCGAAAATCTGGTGCATAGGGTAATAATATCCAGCAAATTTTACCCATAGCTGCAGCTAAATGTGCGACAGAAGTATCAACCGAAATGACCAAATCCATGTTTTCTATAAGCGCTGCAGTAACAGAAAACTCTGTCAGCGCATCCTCATGCGTCTTAATTATCGGCAAATCTTTTAAGGTGTTCATGTCATCTACTCTAATTTCTTTTTGTAATGAATGAAACTCAACAGGCGCAGACAATAAAGACTTCAGCTTCTCTAATGGTATGCTACGATCAAAATCTTTTTTATGTTCCGTAGAACCTGACCAAACCAAACCAACTCTTAATTGAGGCTTTTTCCCCAGCTTTTCATGCCATACTTGTACTTGATTTCCATTCGCGTATAAATAAGGAATATTCGCAGGTATATTTTCCAAGGTAGTTTTAAGCGCAAGCGGCAAACTCATCACTGGGCACTGGTAATCAAATGAAGGCAATGGTGATCCTTGGTGATGAACTATGAATTTTCCTTTTAGGGTTGAAATTAAAGCCAACATTGCATTTGGCACTTCCAAGATGACTTTCGCCCCCAAAGCCTCCAGCATTGGTATGTAACGACAAAACTGAATAAAGTCGCCAAACCCTTGCTCTGGATAAATAAACAAAGTTTTGCCCGAAATATCTTGCTCGCCCAGCCATAGAGGTTGACTATAAGTGCGCTTTGCTTCTTTTAAAATGGTATCCCAGCGAGATTCATATAATGACCAACCATCCTCAAAATTACCTCTGATTAATTGCAAATGTGCTTTATTCCAGTCCGATTCTTTTTGGTAGGGGTCTAGCAGCGCTGCTTCATCAAAGCAAGCTAAGGCTTCGTCCAGACGCTGTAAGTCTTGCAAATAAAGGCCATGATTATTTAAAACATGTGGTAAATCATAAGCACGCTTTATGAGAACTTCGTTTGTAAGTACCGCATCGTCTAACCTACCCAATTTATGTAAGGCACAGGCTAAATTCACATATGCTTGATTATATTCAGGGTTAAGGTGAATTACACGCTCAAAGTCAACACGCGCCTGTTCGTATTTTTTAAGCACCAACCTGGCAAAACCACGCCCATAGTAAGCTTTAAAATTTTGATTATTTAATTTAATGGTCAGGTCATAATGTATTAAAGCTGTCTCATACGCTTTTAACTCTACTAGCGTATCTGCTAACACTTGATGTGCTTCTGCGTCTTTGGGATTTAGCTCAACACACTTTTGCAAAACTGGCGCCGCTTCTTTGTACTGTTTTAACTGGAGAAGCAAGCAACCTAGGTTAAAATGTGCATCTACATTATCCGCTTTTATTTCAATGGCTTTTTTATAGCTGTAGACCGCTTCACCAAAACGATTTAGCTCTTTAAGTGCATTACCGTAATTAACATGCGCCTCTGAATAGCTAGGGCTAAGCGCAACAGCTTTTTCAGCGTACTTTACAGCTTCTTCAAAGAGGTTTAGTTTTATGTTGGCAATACTTAGGTTAGACAATGCTGTGCTTTGATTTGGCTCAACACTGAGGGATTGTTCTAACATTTTCTTACCGGCAAGGATTTCCCCTGCTTCCAAATAAATCATACCAAGGTACGTCAAAATAACTGGGTGCTTTGGATGAAATTTGAGTAATTTAGTAAAGCTGTCTTTAGCTTCAACAAGTTTTCCTGACTGCTGCAAGGAGACCGCGGCATTAATCGCAGAGTTTATAGGATAAGCTTTAAGCCAATCAGTCTGACTTGTAGTTTTTTGCGCTACAAACGTTTCAGGTTGCTGGGTTACCACTTGAAAGCTTGGATTGGCATAACCATTTACGAGAGCCGTGACTTGCGGCATAAGAATAGCTTGCTTCTTTGCAAGCTGATTCACTAACATATTCACTTCGTCGCCATGCAAACCAAGCTCTAGCCCATTGATTAAAACTTCTCTGGCATATTGATGCTGCTCTGCTTTAATAAGCGCGTCGACATAACTCACCCAAAATTGTGGCTCATCCGGGTCATTGTCTAAAGCTGTTCTAAAATAATCTAAACTCAAGTTTGCTTGATCTGAGTCTAATGCAAGCACGCCAAGATTATGATTTGCGTTTGGCTGATAAGGGTCAATTACTAATATTTCGCGATACAAATTTTCCGCTTCAGATAATTGACCTTCGCGATGATGCCTAACCGCCAAAGTCAACATCTCTAGCAGAGAGTTTTCAGCTTCCCTGTGTAAGTGTTCATTTTTTTGTTTCGTATGTACTTTGTTTTCTGCAGCTATCATTCAAAACCTCAATTATTAAGTGACAATCCTTTTCAGAATGCCTTTATTATCAAGGTTTTTAGCGCAGTTTAATGCTGAAAATAAGGCTAGAAAAGCCTCTTAATTTGCAGTCTCGAAACGACTTTATTCTACTAAATTATTTTTTATAGCGTAGTGCGTGAGTTCCGCATTGTGTTTAAGCTGCATTTTCTCTAGTAAACGTGTGCGGTACATGCTGATAGTTTTGACAGAAAGTGACAATTTTTTTGCAATTTCACCTACAGAAAGTCCAGATGCTATTAGCGTTAAGGTCTGAAACTCTCGGTCTGAAAGATTTTCATGTGGGGCTTTTTCATTTTTCGTATCCATTTGATTAGCTAGTATTTCCGCTACTTCTGGCGTAATAAATTTTTTGCCCTTAGCCACCGTATAAATCGCATTCACAAGGTCTGTCGAGGCACTTTGCTTGCATAAGTAGCCAGCTGCCCCCGCTTTTAATGCCCGCACCGCATACTGATCCTCACGATGCATAGAAAGCATCAGTACCGCGATTTTCGGATTATCTTTCTTGATGTATTTCAAAGCATCAATGCCACTGCGGTCTGGAAGAGAAATATCTAGTAGCAAAACATCTGCCTCCTCGTTTCGACTAAATCTTATCGCTTCATTTGCAGTCTGTGCTTCTGCAATCACGAATATATCATCCGTCTCAGCTAGAATTTGCTTTAGCCCAGCCCTTAAAATGGCATGGTCATCAGCAATAATTACATTAACTTTTTTAGCGGCTACCATGCGATTTATTTACCTGAGAATTTCTTGGAAGTGTCACCAAAATTTGGGTGCCTTTATCGCTATATTTTCCAATTGAAAAAATACCATTTAGAGCGAGCGCACGTTCCTCCATGCCACGCAGACCATATGAATTAGGTTTTAACATATCACTTGCCTCAACCCCTACACCATCATCACTAATTGTCATCTGAATTGTATTTGAATCCAACAATAGTGCAATATCCACTTTCGATGCTTTTGCATACTTAGCAATATTAGACATCGCCTCCTGACAGATGCGAAACAAAGTAATTGCCTGTTCTTTCGTCTCACGCGCATCTGCCTTGTTACTTGCAAAGTGACACTGTAGACCAATTTGCTTTTCAAACTCTTTCGCTTGCCACTCTAGCGCAGCCACTATACCCAATTCTAGGATATTCGGCCTTAAATCGCCTGAAATGCGATGCGTAGCCTCAAAGGTATTATCTACAATCTCTTCTAAATTTTTAGCCTTCTTTATCAGCGCCTCTTGATCAAGCGGAATGCCTTTGAGTATAGAAGCTAAGCCAATTTTAATCGCCGTTAAATTGCCACCTAAATCATCATGTATCTCACGTGCGATGCGGCTACGCTCTTCTTCTTTGACATGCGTTAAATGCGCAGACAACTCCAAAAGCCGCTGGCGTGATTGCTCTAACTCGATTTTTTCATTCTTACTTTGGGTGATATTGGTCATGATGCCTACCCATTGAATAGTACCATTGGGCAGCTTTCTAGGAATCGCGCGCATATTCACCCACTTTGTATCATGCCACGCAGCAATCCATACGCGACCTTCCCAATTCAACAGTTTCAGGTCTTCTGCAGAAGCCTGTATGAGGTTTTTTAATAAGACACGATCTTCTTTTTCAATCATTTCAAACAGCTGATGAGGCACTTTTTTGAGTGCATCGGCTTCAATATCAAGCAAAGCTTTGCAACCTTCACTTAAATAAATAAACACCAACTCATCTTTTTCATTGAGCTGAAACTCGAATACAAGGCCAGGCGTATGTTCCACCAGTATTTTGAATCTAGATTCACCCTCGTCTAGCATGCTGGACAATCGCGCCTACCGTTTCATGATATCAATTAGTTAATCACTGAAATGATAATACCAAGAATATTGGTTGGCTGGCAAAAAATACTGCTGCTAGCGAAAATGTAATTATTTACGCTGTGTTAACGTAATCAAATCGCGTTCTAGGTTAAAAACATAACGTTGGATTAAACTCTGATTGCCTCGGGAAGGTTGAATAAACTCTAGTCCTAATCGGTATCTAATTGAGCGATCATGCATATTCAGCTGTTTTATATTGCGCACACACAGGCTGACCAATGTTTCACCTATATCTGGAAATTGAATTTTGCAATCATCAAAAATTGCGCCTTCTTCTATTTGCGGTGGCAATGGATTAACTGTAAAGGCACCTATTCCGCCTAGACTCACATCTTGAAGTGTCAGCTCTAGCGTTTTCTCATCGTCTGGAAATTCTGGATTAATGAGTGGGATTTTACAAATAAGCGGATTTACAATTGGCGTTTTTAAGCGGAAAAACTCTCTACGCTGCAATCTCACTAAGCTTTGCGGAAACTTGATTTTAAGCGCATGCCCATCTTTTAGCTTAGTTATAGTTATCCCAAGACATTTCCATTTTACTTTCACACCTTCGTTTTTAGTGAACGTTATTTCAGTGCTCGAAGCCAAGCGTTTATTAAAGCCTTCGTCAATTCCAATATCCAAATAGGCAATATTTTTTTCTCTATCTACAGCAATTACTGTCGTTAAACACTGATCCTGACCTTGGTTAAAGGACACGTTGATCATAGATTTATTTTTGGCAAGATCGTCCAAGACTTGGCCAATCTCTTTCGGATTGCTTACGGTACACCTATCCTCATCAGACATATTCATATAATCCATTTTCTACGTCCAACGTCCTTTCACGTTTTAATTGGTTTAGTTTAATTTAAAAAATTAATTCTACAGTTAAAATTAAACACCCATAGCCATTAAGCACATAGGAATAATTACGCCAATTTGTAACATAACTTTAAATGTGCTGCCTGAATAGGCGCGTGAATATTGCATCCGTGAAGTTTTTATCAAATAAAAAAGCTCAGGAAAGTTATTTTTTTATTTTACTGAATGAATTTTAATGGCTTTTGGCCGACGTAACGAAACCTGTAGCAAGTCCACAAATCCTGATTCAAAACTGCGTTTCGCCGCACCAAAGTAGGTTTGGTAATGCTCAAACACAGGCGCACCGTATTTCTCAACAATCTTTTCTCGATTTGCATTCAAACGAATATTCCACTCGCCTAACGTGCGTGCATAGTCTTGTCCAATCAACCGCAACTCTACAATTTCATATTGATCAACCAGTGCAGCTTGAATATCACTGACTGAAGGTAATGCAGAGCCAGGAAAGACTTTTTCAAGCAAATATCGAGAGTCTCGCACTTCGCCTATATTTATGGGCGCGCGATTAATGACGATGGTTTGCAAACCTACACAAGCTTCATTGGTGGTCACCGTCCTACACCAATTAAAAAAATCGCTATAAACCTTGCGATGCACGTTAGCCGTATGATCTTCCACGGAGGCAAAATGCTCGAATGCGCCAATAGAAATAATCGCATCGAATTTATTTTCAGGCGCAGAAAAGTCTTGCCATGCGCGCAATTCGACCGAAATTCGTGCTTTTGGCGCAGATTGAATATGCGCATGCTGCGCAGCGCTTAGCGTTAGGCCATGCACCATGGTTTTTGGAAATTGGTCAGTAATATACAGCATTAAACCACCCCAACCACAGCCCACATCAAGTACTTTTTGACCATCTGCCAGATGCGCAAATTTACTCAGACGCTCAAGCTTATCTTTCTGCGCGTCCTCTAGGGACGTGGCAGTTTGCCAAACCCCGCAGCTGTAAACACGGTATTCTTGATCTAAAAACAATGCAAAAAAATCATTGTCTAAATCGTAGTGCGCCTGTATATCGTCTTGCGTTGCCATTGTGACCTGCAGAGTTTTATATGCAAATGACAATTTTATATTAAAACTACCCGCTCAGGAAAATCATGCAATATAAGCAACATTATGCATTATGTGGAATGACGTTCCAAATTTAGAATAATATTAATCATCGCGCCGAAAATCATCACAAACTCCATTAGCGAGAGTAGTATTTGTGCCAATTCAGAAGTATTAGAAATGACACCTAAAGTGAGTGAAAACGCGTTACAAATTGCGCCGATAAGCAGGATAAGGCCGACTACTTTATCGCGCAAAAGAAAAATGTAAAACTGTGCAACAAAGCTTAAGCCGATAATTGAGTGATAGTTAAAATCGCCCCGCACATGGCTATTTGCAAGGCTTAGCGCAATATACAATGAGGCTAACATAAACGCAGCAGGGAGTTTTTGAGGTAGCCCAGTTCCATCATGTCTCAAACTTAGCGCAAGCCAGGCGTGGATAAGTATTGCATTTACAAATTTCATTTGAGCCCCGTTAATTTAAGCAAGTCATTTGCGAGCGATTTAAACTCACCTAGTACCTTAACGGCAGCTTCTGGTAAAAATTAAGCAAAAAAAAGCCCTGTCAATGTTGACAGGGCTTTTTTTGATACTCACTTTAAAACTATTGGCTATCGGGTAATTCTATCAATTTCGTGACCTATAACGCCTCCTATGGCCGCTCCACCGACTGTACCAATTGCGCTTCCGCCCGTGAACACAGCGCCAGCAACGCCGCCAATAGCAGCGCCTGTGGCAGTTTGTTGTTGTCGTTTAGTCATGCCAGCACAGCCACCAAGTGCTAATGATGAGATAAGTAATGTAAAAAACATGAATTTTCTTGTACGCATAGTTGCTCCTTCTACTAAATTTAGAGTAACCCTGAGATATTGCAAGTTGTTGATATTAAGTAAAATTTATAATTATAGTTGACACTATTTTACTCAAAAAATGTTACCAACGTTGTTTATGTTGATATGACTTGGATTATACACTACAAATTTAGTTCAACCTGGCAATATTCGCCTTTCAGACTGAGTCAAATAAATTTGTAGTAAATTTGCAACGAAACAAAAGCCGCCACAAAATCGTAGCGGCTTCTATTGCGTTATTTTTTTACCTGTTTGACGCCAAAGCTTTCAGTAATACGGTCTAACATGATGGCCAGCAGCACCACACCTAAGCCACTTTCAAAGCCTAAGCCAATATCTAGACGAGAAATACTCGCCAGCACATCGTTACCAAGCCCGCCTGCGCCAACCATTGAAGCAATAATCACCATAGACAATGCCATCATAATGGTTTGATTGATGCCCGCGAACATTGAAGGTAGCGCGCTGGGTATTTGCACCTTGAGCAACAACTGCATAGGCGTACAACCAAACGCAATGCCTGCTTCCACTTGCTCTTTGTTCACTTGTCGAATGCCAAGCGAGGTTAAACGAACCACAGGCGGCATGGCAAAAATGACGGTTGCAATGACACCTGGCACACGCCCTAGCCCAAAAAACATTGCGGCTGGGATAAGATAAACAAATGCAGGCATTGTTTGCATAAAGTCTAGAATTGGCCTGACAATCGCTTCAGCCTTATTATTCCGCGCTGTCCAAATGCCTAGCGGAATGCCAAGGAATAGACTAATTAAGGTGGATGAAATGATTAACGCTAAAGTGACCGCTGTTTGCTCTGAAAAACCGGTGTTTTGAATAAGCCAAAATGAGGCCGCACAGAAAGCTGCAAATTTCCAGCCTCTGCGCCAAAAGCCTATTGCAACAAAAATAACGGCTAGTAGCCAAAAAGGCATTGCTAGCAAACCATTCTCAATTGCTGCTGTGGTGCCATCAACCACTTTTGATATGCTGTCAAATATACCTTGGTCGTGTCCTTCTAGCCAACTGACGCCATTTGCAACCCATTCGCCTAGGGGGATTCTGTAAGTCATGGGTTTGTCTCCTTGCATAGTTTACGAAGTAACACTGTTTTAGTAATTGCGCCGATATATTCGCCGTTATAATCTATCGCTGCCAATGGCCACGGGTTTTCAATCACTCTTCGCAATACTTCATTGAGCGGTGTTTTTCCTGGAATCACACAATCGCCTTTTATAATGGCATCGCGTAATACCTTGCCCTTTTTGCTCATACAGTCTACTAAGGACTCTGCAGAAACAACACCAAGCACTTTATGATTTTCGTCCAATACAAAAGCATACACGCGGTCGTATATGCGCATGCGCTCAAGCGCAGCACTAAAACCACTTGCAGGGTCGTCTGGTCTTTCAAAAATCGTCACTTGCTCTTTTTGCGCAACATCTTTTGCCGTTAAGTATTTATTAACATCTACCCCGTTAAAGAACGCTTTTACATAGTCATCTGCTGGGTTTTGCAAAATTTCATCTGATGTCCCCACTTGCACAATGCGGCCACCTTCCATAATGCAAATTCTGTTACCAATGCGTAACGCTTCATCTAAATCGTGCGATACAAATACGATGGTGCGTTTTTGATCTTGTTGTAATTTTATGAGCACATCTTGCATTTCTGTGCGGCGCAAAGGGTCTAGCGCAGAAAAGGCTTCATCCATCAGCATTAAAGAAGGGTTTACAGTGAGTGCGCGGGCAAGCCCAACACGTTGTTGCATACCGCCAGAAAGTTGTGAGGGTAAATGCTTTGCAAATGTATTCAACCCAACTTGCTCTAGCACCTCCATTGCGCGGCGCTCTCTTTCTTTCACATCCATACCATCTATCTCTAGGCCAAATGCAGCATTTTCGACAACAGTACGGTGCGGAAGTAGCGCAAAGGATTGAAACACCATGCTCATATCTTTGCGTCTCAAGTTGAGTAATTTTTCTTTGCTCATAGCGGCAACATCTTCGCCATCGACAATCACATTGCCTGCAGAAGGTTCGATAAGACGATTGAGTAAGCGAATTAAGGTCGACTTTCCAGAGCCAGAAAGCCCCATAATCACAAAAATTTCGCCCTTATTAATTTGAAAACTTGCATCAAGCACACCAACCACTTGACCGGTTTGCTTAAGGATTTCGTCTTTATGCATACCATCCTTAAGCATCTTCATCGCAACATCTGGCTTGTTGCCAAATATTTTGTGCAGATTTTTGACCACTACCTTAGCTTCGCTGGCTAAGGCAGTGCCTACTGATTGTTCATCCATCAGACCACCCCCTTTTTTAACTACACAATCAAGTTACTCCCTATATTGCTATTTTTCTACTACTAAATTACTTAATGGCTTAGAGCAACAAGGCAAAAAGAAGCCTTGATCGATCTCACGTTGACGAATACCGCCGCCATGCTTCATATCTACTGTGCCGGAAATCAACTTGCTTTTACATGTGCCACATAAGCCTTTTCTGCAAGATGAAGGTAAGCGCATGCCAGCTGCAACACCTGCAGCTAATACAAACTGATCAGAGGCACATTGAACAATTGTGCCACTCTTGGTAAATTCTACTTGGTAATCCTCTGCGTCTATTGCTGTTTCAATGGTTTCGGTCTTCCCACTATTAGGCAACTCATCAAAACTAAAACTTTCTTCATGATAATGTTGCATATCGAAGCCAGCACTTTTTAGCATGTTGCGTAATGCATTCATATAGGGTGCTGGGCCACAGGTAAACACTTCACGATTTAAAAAATCGGCTGCAATCGTTTTTAAACTATCGATATTCAAATAACCTATGGGCATAGTCCAATTTTCTTCGCTATCTACTTTTTCACAGATATATGCAGTGCGAAAATGCGGCGAATTAAATTTCATTAACTCGAGCTCTTGGCGGAAAATAATATCGGTGGGACTTCTCGCACTATGTACAAATGCAATATCTGCATCTTCAGCGAGATCGTGAAAAGTTCGTGCCATAGACATGAGTGGAGTGATGCCTGAGCCACCGGATAAAAAAAGATATTTTTTTGCTGGATTGAGTGTGCAGGTGAATTCGCCAGCGGGGCCTAACGCAGAGATTCTATTGCCAACTTTTAAATGGTCATGCAACCAGTTAGAAACGATGCCATTGGGTTGGCGCTTAACAGTAATAGACAGGGTATGCGGGTGAGTGGGGGCTGATGATATGGTGTAGCAACGGTTAACTGTTGTGTTGTTAATCACTAACTCTAGTGTAATAAACTGCCCTGGCAAAAATTGAAAAAAACTGGGTTTTAAAGGCTGAAAGAAAAAACTTTTAACGTCATGGGTTTCGTTTCTTATCTGACAGCAAATAAGCGTATTGTCATGGTCAGTGTCCCAAGTCGGAAGCACTTTTCCCAAGAACTCAGGAGTATTTCTTGATGCGGTTATCGACATATTTGAATAGGAACTACCGATGATTTCACATTATCTAAATGCGCCTCTAGGCGTTGAATATACCAGTTGGTAAATTTTTCTACTAGCTCTTCAGTATATGGTGAATAAGGGCCAGGCACATACTGGTTACTTTTAACGCCTCGATGTGTGCGCTCCACTAAGGTAGAGTCTTGCTTATTCGTTGCACGCCAAACCTTGCATAATCTATCAATATTGTAATCTACACCTTCAACAGCATCTTTATGCACCAACCACGTGGTCCGCACTAAGGTGTGTTCTGCATCAATCGGTATTGCACTAAAAGTGATGATATGATCACTCATAAAATGGTGCCAAGAATTAGGCTGTGTCCAAAACGATAGCCCGCCCAAGTTGCGCTGCGAAAAATCACCTAACAGTTTTTGGCTGGCCACTTTGCCATCCATAGTTTGCGATTCCCCAGCCTTCTCTAATGGCAGTCTTTGTGTGCGATAAGCAGTTGCACAGCCATCCAATAAGTCTATTTCTTCAGAAGGCAATCCGCATGACGCCCAACGATTTCCTTCAGATACCACCAAGTCACGAAACTCTTGCACCTTAGCGGCATTTTCGGGGGAAGGTTGATAGCCAAAACCGAATTCGTACATTGAATTTAATAGCTCAGGGTGGTTTGCCACACAATGGTAGCACTCACGGTTATTTTCCATCGTGAGCTTCCAATTGCCATTTTCGATAATATCTTCCTGTAATGCAACTTTACAATCTGCAAGGCGATGTGGTGCAATGTAAGGCTCCATCGCGCGTTTCATGTCTTCAAAATCAACTGGTGGATTATCAGACAAGCAGACAAAAATTAAGCCAGCGATATTGCCTACATGCACAGATTTTAGATTATGATCATTTTTGTCAAAATCATCGCCCATGTGTTCGTTATGAATGAGTTTGCCAGTGAGATCATAAGTCCACTGATGATAAGGACATACAATGTTACCAACGCTACCTTTAGCATCATCGCAAAGCTGTGAGCCGCGATGACGACACACGTTATGAAACGCTTTTACATTCATGTCGTCGTCACGCACAATAATCACTGAATTTTTACCAATATCCACTTTGACATAATCGCCTGGCTCGGCAATTTCTGGCTCTACTGCAACAAAAATCCAATGCCGACCAAAAATCACTTCAATATCCAGCGCGTTTATTTCAGGGCTTAAGTAAAAAGGCGCTTCTAGAGTATAGCCTTTGCGTCTTTGTGAGACTAAGTCTCGAATATCTTTAGAAACTCCCATGTCAATCCTCTATTTTTATGTGATTTCATTAAAAGTTGATGAGGTAATGCTCTCGCAAATAGGTCAGTATGACTTGTGCTTTTTCGACAGATGTCCCCTCATTTACGACAAGACCACTTTTAGACTCACTTGAAATTGCTGCTAACATACGTGCATGCGCAGTAATATCTTCGCGCGCTTTTAGCTTATTAGGCCGACGTAAATTTGGTTGTAATGTCCAACTGGCTTTTTGACCTGCTAAATCAGTCATCATATTTTCGCTTTCGCAGGTAGTCACTTTTCCAATCACCTTTTTAGCAAAAACGTAATTAGTTTTGATGGATGCAAGCGGGTGAACGGTCACCAGCGCAGGAAGCTTTACAGAAATGCGCCTTCTTTTTCCTTTGGGTAAGAATTGTAATACTTCAATTGCGCCTGCTTTCACTTTGATATCAAGTGCATAATTGATTAGTGGTATTTGCAACTTCTCCGCCAACATATATGGCAACATGCCACTATCTTCGCTAGATTCTGCCCGAGTCCCAGTAAGAATTAAGTCGGTATCTTTAAGTAGCAATGCGATAGATGCCACAACATTTATGTTATCCGAAATGGGCAACACCTTAATATTTTCAGCGCCAAGTGCGAGATAGTCATCTAGCGCAGGGTTCTCAGCGTCCCCCGCATGCAATACATCAAGCTCAATTTTTTTTGCCTTGGCAATCACCTTACCTAAACCGAGGGCTAGGCTATCGTTGTGGCTATAACGGGCTTCTTTGCTTACTGGATGTGCCCCAATTGATACCAAACATGCAAGTTTTTTCATGTGGGGGTTAGCTCCTGTGTCGCTTTAGCAGCCGTCACTAACTGAATCAAATTCTGCATAACTTCTTCTGCATCACCAATAATCGATAGATTGGCACGCTTTACAATAGGTGCGCTACTATCGCGGTTAATGACGATGACATGCCTGCAGTCTCTTATACCTTGTAAGTGTTGCACGGCGCCCGAAATGCCAATGGCAAGGTAGGTTCTTGCCGTTACCGTTTTGCCTGTGGCGCCAATTTGTTTATCACGCGTAAATTTGCCATCATCAACTGCCACACGGCTTGCGCCAATCGCAGCATCAAGTGTAAGTGCAAGTTTGGTAAAAGTTTCTACATGATTCACGCCATTACCCGCAGATACAACAAAATCAGCTTCTTCTAATGCAACCTCGGAAGCTGCTAATTTTTCTAGGCCTAAATCTTGATAACGCTTGTGTGATGGCAAATTGGCATTGTATAAATTTGTACAGTCTTTTAGCACAGCTGATGCCACAAAAGGTAATTTGCTATCGACAATATCAGGGGCAATTAAAACAAGCGCGGGAAGATCAGCAACGACCAATTGCGCACCACCTTTCTGATAGCAGGAAACACGCGCTGCATTGACTTCCACCACATAGGTCGCCGCTGTTTTATTGGCCGAATTGGCGATTAATCGGCGTCCGAGGTCACCATCACCAATTAGGTTATCTGGCAAAAAAATTCGCACGGGTTGGACACTTGCAATGACTGCATTGACACAGGCCAATTCGGTATCTGGTTGATACTGCAAGTAATCTAACTGAGGAATAACCATCACCTCGTCAGCACCCGCATCTGCAAGATCTTCGCGTAACTCCCCCAAAACAAGAACAACAACAGCTGTATGTGCGCTTGCTAAGATAGCCGCAGCGGCAATAGTTTGCCTTGCATGCATATCCAGCATGCCAGCTTCGCTATGTACCACCACGAGTAACTTTTCAATGATTTTTGTCGGCGTACGAAGTGGTTTTGTGGCACTTTTTTGTTCTGATGGCTGCGCAAACTTCGTTAAAGCAATGCGTTTTAATCCAGCTTTGTTAGAATTAAACGGCCTTGATGGATTGATGCGTTGAATATGTCGGTTACTCAATTTGTAACCTCCATGGCAGATAGCACTAATTCAGCTATATCCAGTATCTCTGGTCGATTACCAACTACGCCTTCCAGCATTGCCGTGCATTGTGGGCAAGCCACAGCAACAACCTCTGCACCAACTTGCTTTGCATCAACAATACGAATATCAGGAATGCGTTTTTTACCTGGAATATCCGTCAAAGGTGCACCGCCACCGCCACCACAACAACGCGCTTGCAGGCCAGCTCGCTCCATCTCGTTCACCTGAATGCCCATGCTACGCAATAATGCCCGAGGCGCTTGGATTTCACCATTGTAGCGGCCTAGGTAACATGGGTCGTGGTAAGTTAACTGTCGAATTTCTTCCGACTGCCCTAGCTTTAATGCGCCGGAAGAAGCGAGTTCAGCTAAAAATGTGGTGTGATGCAAAACAGTGAAATTACCGCCAAAATCAGGATATTCGTTTTTTAAACTATGCAGCACGTGTGGGTCGGCCGTTAATATGCGCTTAAAACTTAGTTGATTTAAGGTGGCGATATTCTCTAGCGCTAAGGCTTGAAAAGTCGCTTCATCACCAAGCCTTCTTGCCGTGTCGCCCGTGTCGCGTTCGAGGTTACCCATCACGGCAAAATCCACTTTGGCATTTTTAAGCACTTTAACCAATGCGCGTAATGTACGCTGGTAGCGCATATCAAAGGCGCCTTCCCCCACCATTAGCAATACATCCACCGGCTGACTTACTTGTATCGTTTTCACGTCCAAATCAATCGCCCAATAGTAGCGTGCATTTCGGTCAAATCCACCTATCGTAGAAGTTTGTCTTAAATTATCTAATGTGATTGGGCCTTTGCCTGGCACTTCCCCTTTTGTCAGGGTGATGTTGCGACGCATACCCACAATCGCATCTACGTGTTCTATCAGCATCGGGCACTCTTGCACACAGGCACGGCAAGTAGTGCAAGACCAGAGCGTTTGCGCTTCGATTAAATTTGGTACGATAGTTTGATTTGGGCCACCTTGATGCGCCCCCAAAGGCATGCCTGGATAGGGGCTTCCAGCGAAATTGGCATCGTTCCCATTTGAAAGCCCAAGCACTAAATCTTGAATTAATTTTTTTGGATTAAGCGGTTGCTCGGCTGCAAAGGCTGGGCAAGCGGCTTCACATTTTCCGCATTGCACGCAAGCATCAAAACTTAACAATTGATTCCATTTAAAATCGCTTGGTTTTTCAATGCCGTAATCTTGGTTAGCCAAACTCAGAGGTTTCAACGCGGTGGATAGTTTGCCAGAAAAACGGGCTTGCCTAGGATGAAAAGCCAGATGCAATAAACCCGCGATGGCATGCTTCATCGGCCCGCCAAGGCCAATACCTAAAGCCAACTCTGCCGAACCTACCGCTAGTAGTAAGATTGAAACAATGGCAATACTTCCTGCGAGCGCGCCGACAGGTAAGGAGCTCAATAGTGTCCCTAGCGCAAAAGCGATAAGGGTATAAGGTAAGCGATTCCAAGCACCTTTTGACAGCCTTGGAGGTGCGTTGCGTCTGCGCATCCATACAAAGAAAGCGCCCACCAACATGATGCTTGCTGCCAACACAATTAAGCCATTAATTACATTGGAATACAGCATCAAGCCGTAGTTAAATCCAACTAAGATAATTGCAGCAACCGCGCCACCAGCGGTGGCGATATGCGTCCTGGCAATATAGGGTTCGCGTGCGACTACGTGATGCAAATCCACAAAATAACGCTTAGGAATTGCTAACAGTAAAAACCAAGAAAACGCTGCTGGCTTACCTGCCCGCCAAAGCTGTGCCCGCCTTGCAAGGCCAATTAACAGCGTGGCTGTCGCTAGCCAAAAAAGCACAGTAATGGTGTGGTTGACACTCAGCATCGTTTAAAAATCTTTGCAAAGACGTAGCGAGTCGTAGATGGCGCCGTGTAGGTTGTGCATAGAGATACAGTCTCCTACGCGATAGAGCAAAAATTGACCTTTTTCGAGTGGTAGCGCAAGTGCAGGTTGCGCTTCTCCCGCAAACAATTTGTTTAAATCGACTTGACCGAGATTGAATGAGCGTTCTTTCAACAACCAATAAAGTGCATCGTTTGGAATCGAGCCATTTTCAATGACGACTTGATCGACCTCACGCTCTTCTAAAATCTCGGTATATTCATTTCGAAGGACAGCGATTTTTTTATCCCCCTCAGCATAGACACGGTCTAGCCAATAGTTGGGGGTTGGGATAATATTTTGTGCATATAAGCGACGATAAAAGATAGGGAGCGTTGTACCGCCCACATCGTCCGAGATTTTAACGTCTGGTGTCACCATTTCCACCTGACTGCCTCGGCTTGCCATAAAGTCAGCGGTACCAAACCCGGCATGGGTGCCCATCACATCGTATAAAAGTACGTTTTTTGCAGGCGCCACCTTTTCAGAGAGAATATCCCAAGAGCTCACGGCCAATCCATCTGCCACACCCCAACCTGGCACTTGTTCTGTATTACTCCGCCCACCTGTTGCCAGCACCACTATATTAGGCTGTTCATTTAGAATGGTGTTCAAATCAGCTTCTACACCAACTCTCCTATCCACGCCCAGTCGCTTATTTTCCATATCTAGCCAACGAATAATGCCTGCCATTTGTTCGCGTTGAGGCGCTTTTGCAGCCAAACTCACTTGACCACCAACGGTTTTGTTGCGCTCGAACAAGACCACTTCGTGTCCACGGCTGGCAGAAACTCGCGCAGCTTCCAGGCCTGCAGGACCACCACCAACCACCACTACACGGCGTTTTGTGCCTTTGCTTTTGGTAATGATATGCGGCATGGTTGATTCGCGTGAGGTGGCAGGATTTTGCACACACAACACATCTTGTCCGAGATATTGTCGGTCGATACAATAATTTGCACCAACGCATTGTCTAATTTGATCTTCTTGCCCATCGCGTATTTTTCGCATCATGTGTGGGTCGGCAATTTGCGCGCGCGTCATGCCCACCATATCGACCATCCCATTCGATAAAATACGCTCTGCTTGGGTTACATCTCGAATTCCTTGCGCATGTAAAACAGGTACTTTAGAAACCGCTTTGATGCCCGCAGCCAAATGCACAAAGGGTTCAGGCGGTAAGGCCATTGGCGGCATACAGTTGGCAATTCTATTGTGTGTATCTGCGCCCGAGCCAATCACACTTATAAAATCAATCAAGCCCGATTCTGACATGATTTGCGCAATATTCTTGAGTGTGTCTGGGTCTAAGCCGTCGTCATTGAATTCATCTGCACACATGCGCATTCCCACACAAAAATCTGCACCAACCGCATCCCTCACTGCATTTAGCACTTCAATACCAAAACGCATGCGGTTTTCTAG
>JBJXDT010000064.1:0-10657 GCA_046153505.1 Methylophilaceae bacterium
CCACAGATGAAGACATGTTGAACTTGGCGCTTTGGCTGAAGAAATACGATTTTAGGTTAGACCAAGTGCAAAACTTTACGCCGACCCCCATGGCGATGGCAACGGCCATGTACCACAGTGGCAAAAATCCTTTGCGCAAAGTGACGGCGGATTCTGAAAATGTGCCTGTTGCAAAGGCGGGCAGTGTGCGTAAATTGCACAAAGCCTTTATTCGTTATCACGACCCAGCCAATTGGCCGATGCTGCGTGAAGCTTTGAAAAAAATGGGCAGAGCAGATTTGATAGGCCCAGGAAAAAAACATTTAGTCCCTGCCTTTCAACCTGCGGTGATGGGCACGATTAAACAATCAGATGGCACCGTATTCAAAGCCAAAACACTGCCCAAATCATTTAATAATATGAAAACCGCGGCACGACAAGTGTTTAGTAAGCGTAAAGCTACCCCAAAAGCTCGCTAATATTTGAACGTAAGATTTTTGCGGTAGCTGTTTTCTAGATGAACTTAGTGCGCGTTTGCTTAGTCTCTTAATGATTGACAACTTTAGTGGAGCAATCATGTTAGCAATGTTTATTAAGCCGCAACTTACCCAAGTGACTAAAAAATTGTTAGTGATTTTGGTGATGTCCATGCCACTGCTAGTGCAGGCGGCAGATAAAGGTCTATTTTGGAAATTAGAATCGCCAAGTGGCGTCACTAGTTATCTTTTTGGCACTATGCATACCGATGATAATCGCATTACTAATTTTTCATCAACTTTGGAAAATGCACTTAAAAGTTCAGATTTGTTTTTGATGGAAGCTGAACCGCTCGCCAACCCTAGCACTTTAATGATGGATAAAGATTTAAGCTCATATTTAAACGAAGATGAGTTTGATAAGGTGCGTGAGTTAGCTGACTTTCATTCTATGCACATTGGTGCCGCTATGCGCATGAAACCTTGGCTGTTAGCGGTAATTTTTGATTTGCCCAAACCACAAGCAGGTTTTGAGCAAGACAATATGTTAATGGCGCGCGCAGAAGAGTTGGATAAAGAAGTGAAAGGCATCGAAACTGGGGCAGAGCACTTTGGTGTAATGGATAGCTTTAATATAGATGATCAGTTAGTGATGTTACGCGCGGTGTTAAAGCGACCACAAGAAGAAAAGGAAGCCAATTTTGAGAAGCTGATGGCGGCGTATTTAGATGGCGATTCGGACAAAATTGCTACTTTGGATGCAAAAATGACGGGCAGTATATTGCCAGCACCTTTGTGGGCAAGAATGAAGGCTAAGCTGCTAGATGAGCGTAACGTTTTGATGGCAACGCGCACAGTAGAAATTGCCAATAACAAACCCACTTTTATAGCAGTAGGTGCGTCACATTTGGCAGGTGATGATGGCTTGATTTCTGCCTTTAAAAAGGCAGGTTTTAAACTTACCTCTATTGCAAAGTAATGTTTATTTGAGCTTAATTTTGCTTAACATAAATGATTTTTTCGGTGGCAAATCCAAGTTTTTTTGCCTCATCAACTAGCGCTTGTTTAATCGGTTCAGCAAGTGCTGGTTTGCGAGAAAGTATCCATAAATAATCCTTATCTGGGCCGCAAATCATCACGTGGTCATAATGTGACTTATCTAATGCAATAATGTTGTAAGCTCCATAAAATGGGCCAAAGAATGACACTTTAAGCTTACCAATGTAGCTACCATCAGCATTTGGTTTTTCTACAAAATAAGCTTTACCTTCGGCTTCTTTCCATACTTGTTTTTCTGTATTAAACCCACGATTTATCACTTTAATGCTGCCATCCGCATTTTTGCTGTAGCTTGCGGTGACCTGCTCTAAACCGCGTTCAAAGCTGTGGTCTAAACGGGCAATTTCGTACCAAGTGCCTAAATATTGGCTAGCGTTCACGCCATTCACTACTGTTACATTTTGTGGCACGCCCATGCAGGCGAATAAAGAGAAACTGAGTAATAATATAAATAGTTTTTTCATGTAAATTCCTGTGCGTTTTCTGCTGTTTTATTTCTTCATATTACGGGCTAAAAATTGGTCTAGTTGCGAGGCAAATGCTTGCCTATCAGATTTGCTAAACGTACTTGGGCCGCTTGTTTCCACGCCGCTTGCACGTAACTCTTCCATTAAGTTACGCATACTTAAGCGCTGTTGGATATTTTCCTTAGAGTAAAACTCGCCACGTGGGTTCAGCGCGTGACCACCTTTTTCAATCACTTGCGAGGCAAGTGGAATGTCAGCGGTAATCACCAAATCGCCTGCTTGAAGCAGTTCTACAATTTTATTATCTGCCACATCAAAGCCTTTTTCTACTTGCATGGCGCGGATGTTGGGCGATGGAGGTACATACAGCATTTTGTTAGCTACAAGGGTAGTGAAAATGCCTGTGCGGTTTGCGGCTTTAAAGAGAATTTCCTTAATCACCACAGGGCAAGCGTCTGCATCTACCCACAGCTTCATTTGTTAACGCCCTCTACCGCCACTGCGGTGTGTTTGTGGTTTTGGGTTAAATAAAGGCGTTTGTGGCTGTGCTTGGTGGCGCGCCGCTTCAGAAAGCGGTTTACCCTTTTGTGGCGCTGGCGATATTAATTTGCCATGCCCATATGCTGAAGCTGGTTTGCTGTTAGCTTGACTATGTTGATTAGGATTACGTCCTTGCCCTTGTTTTTGTCCATTTTTTGGCTGGTTTTGTTTATTTTGTCCTTGCTTATTCTGACCTTGTTTAGGCGTTCCTGAGCGATTTGGCTGTTGGCCACGAAATAGCCTTGGTGGCTCTGGTTCAAGTTTTGTTGGTGGTACAAAGCCCTCCACTTTCACTTTGGGAATTTCGCGTTTAATCAACTTTTCAATGTCTTTCAAAAACTTGGTTTCTTCTTCATCTACTAAGCTTATTGCTGCGCCAGTACTGCCTGCACGACCAGTGCGACCAATGCGATGTACATAGTCTTCTGGCACATTGGGCAACTCAAAATTCACCACTTGTGGTAATTGATCTATGTCCAAGCCGCGTGCAGCAATATCGGTTGCCACTAACACTGGAACGCTGCCAGCCTTAAACTCTGCCAAAGCTTTAGTGCGTGCACTTTGACTTTTGTTACCGTGAATTGCCATCGCAGGGATGCCATCTTTAATTAGCTTATCAGCTAGCCTGTTTGCGCCATGCTTGGTGCGAGTGAATATAAGCACCTGCTTCCAATCGTTTTGCTTAATCAAAAAACTAACCAAATCACGCTTATGCGCTTGACGCACCAAATGCACGGTTTGCTCGACGAGTTCAGTTGCAGTGTTGCGACGCGCTACTTCTACAAAGTCTGGCTTGTTGAGTAAGCTATCAGAAAGCTGCTTAATTTCATCTGAAAATGTGGCAGAAAACAGTAAGTTTTGGCGTTGTTTTGGCAGCATAGCTAATATCTTTTTAATGTCACGAATAAAGCCCATGTCCAGCATGCGGTCGGCTTCGTCCAACACCAAAATTTCAATGCCCGATAAATCCACCATCTTTTGGTTGGCTAAATCGAGCAAGCGGCCAGGTGTTGCCACTAAAATATCAATATGGCGGCTTAGGCGGTTAATTTGCGGGTTAATGTTCACACCGCCAAACACCACCATGCTTTTTAAGTTTAAGTATTTGCCGTAAGTGGTTACCGATTCCTCAATCTGAGCCGCAAGCTCACGCGTGGGCGATAGCATTAAACAACGAGGGCGACTTTTAGCAGGGTTAGCTGCAGGTTTTTGCGTGAGTAAATGCAAAATCGGCAAGGTAAAGCCAGCCGTTTTGCCTGTGCCCGTTTGCGCACCAGCCAGCAAATCACCGCCTTTTAGCACAAAAGGAATCGCCTTTGCTTGAATCGGGGTAGGGGAGGTGTAACCCGCGTCGCTAATCGCGCGTAAAATTGGTTCGGATAAGTTTAAATCAGCAAACGTGATGGTTGCTGGGGTGTTTTCTAATGACAAGGTAATTCCTAAATTTTTAAATGGATGCGTTTTTCAAAAAACGCATTCTAAGAGCTGGTCTATTGCCTTAAAGCAACACCAATCGAGACAAACAAATAGGGGATAAATGTGGCTGACAAGTTCAGCCTAAAGCCGCCGCACAGATTGGTTTGGTGCGGGGAGTGTGCATTATACGTCTTTTTAAGCGTGTGAGTATGCTTAATTTCGTTTGTTTACCAAAGCTGCGGAGGCTTGCCTTTGCTCACTTCTTCAAGAAAAGCCCTTGTTGAATCATCTATAGCAGAAGCGGGCGCGTTTTTTAAAGCTAAGCGGGCAAACTCTGGAAGTCCTGTTAACAAGACAGAAATGCGCGCAACCTGCCCGTCAGTCGATTTTAGTTTAAACCATTGCGTCAAATATGAGTACTCAATGCGCTCCAGTTCAGCCCATTTAATATAGCCTCTAAGTCCTGTCATTTTGCCAAAGTTTATGCCTAACTCAGAAACTTCATGACGCGCTAAAAAATAATCTGCAATCACAACAACCGCAATCACCGCAAAGCTGACAAAGGTGGCCGTTGTCCAAACGCTGGTTGTTTTGTTGGAATAAACATTCGATAAAATGGTAATACCCGCAAAAAACACAAAACATACTGCGCCTATCACAAGTGTGCTGTTGGGGTGAAAAAGGTTTTTTCCGTTTTTGGCCTTGCTCGATTTTAAGCGACTTCTTGATAAATAGCCCATCAATAGCGCCATGGCAATCAACCATAGGCAAACTTGTAACACATAACGCCACCACGGATAACTCATGAGTTTTTCCTTAAACATCTAATATTAAATTCCACAGCCGAAAAAGTTTCAAGAATAAAGCCAGTAATTATTTGAGGGTCAATTTTTTGAAATTGATTTAGAGCGGTATCATTAAGTCCAATTGGAAGCCTTGGGGCATCTTGTATTCTAAACACCAACAGGCCCTCGATTATTTGCAAAATCTGCAAAATCTCTAACATAGTCTGAAAGACCGTTAAAGTTAAATTGTTCTTTAAATTCTAATTCTTGACCCTCTCTATGAAAGAGGTAGCCATCTTTTACTTTGAGTAGTTCTGTTAGTGAAATTTCATCAATCATGATAGCTTCCTAATATCACTCTCACTTAACCACCGCCATTCGCCAACTTTTAAGTCTTCTGGCAGCTTTAACTTGCCAATCTGAATGCGTTTTAGCACTTCTACACGGTTGCCAATAGCGGCGACCATGCGTTTTACTTGGTGGTATTTACCTTCGGCTAAAGTCATTTGGATAACGTTGTCGCTGACTTTCTCAACAGCAAGCGCGGCAATGGTTTCGTCTTCGTCCACAAGTTTAACCCCACCAAGAAGCGCATGGATATTGGCTTCCACGAGGGGGTGTTTGCAAGTGACTTCGTACACTTTGGGCACATGGTGTTTGGGGGAGCTGATTTTATGAATAAACTGCCCGTCATCCGAAATTAAAATGAGGCCAGTGGTGTCTTCGTCCAACCGCCCAATGCATTGCACGCCACGCTCTACCAGTGGCTGCGGAAGCAAGGTAAAGATGGTGGGGTGAAACTGCGTTTTGTGCGTGCATTCGTAATGGGCGGGTTTGTGCATCATCAGGTAGCTGCGCTCGCGATACTCCCACGACTCGCCTTTGACGGTATAGCGCAGGTTCTCCAGCGCAAAAACTGCATCAGGGTCGTCACACAGTTCGCCATTTACCGTGACTTCCTCGTTAATAATGAGGATGCGACACATTTTGCGTGTGCCAAAGCCTTGGTTTTTTAAGATGCGTTCTAAATCGAGTTTTGCCATGTGCAAATTATAACGCCCACACGGTAAACCGAGTGGGCGCTTATGAGACGGCGAATAGATTATTTTTTAGCGACAAAATTATAAAGCAGTGCACCAATCACCGCACCAATGATAGGGGCAACCCAGAACAACCAAAGTTGATCCAAGTATATACCACCAGCAAATAATGCTTGGCCTGTGCTTCGTGCAGGGTTTACTGAGGTGTTGGTCACAGGAATGCTAATGAGGTGAATGAGTGTGAGCGTTAAACCAATCGCCAAAGGCGCCAACCCTGCTGGTGCGCGGCTATCGGTTGCGCCCATGATGATGAACAGAAACACTGCGGTAAGCGTCACTTCACACACAAATGCGGCGTGCAATGCGTAGCCGTGTGGCGAAGCTTCACCATAGCCATTCGAGGCAAAGCCGCCAAGCGTAAAACCTGCTTGTCCGCTGGCGATGCAGTAAATGACGGCTGCAGCTAAAATCGCGCCCAGCACTTGTGCGATGATGTAATGCGGCAGCTCGTTGGCATTAAATCTGCCGCCCGCGACCAAGCCGATAGAAACTGCAGGGTTAAGATGACAACCTGAAATATGGCCAATTGCATAAGCCATGGTGACGACAGTTAAACCAAAAGCAAGTGAAACGCCAAGGTAACCAATTCCTAGGTCTGGGATGCCAGCAGCCAATACGGCGCTTCCACAGCCACCTAACACCAGCCAAAAAGTACCAATGAGTTCTGCTGCTGCACGCTTAGTAAGTGACATTTGAATCCTCCTGAGATTGAATTTTTAATATTTTTTAAACTACAAGAATAATTTACCCTTATTTTATACAGAGAACAAGCTTAGGCAAGTTACAATTGCGTGATGAGCTACGACACCAATTTTAAGCATATTATTTCGCGCGATAACCCTGTTTTTAAGCAATTAAAAAAACTGGCTGAAAACCCACGTGAGCGCAAGCAACAAGGCAAAACGCTATTGGATGGCGTGCATTTGATTGAGAGCTACATTCAGACGTTTGGTGAGCCTGAGTTGATGATTATTCCCGAAGGTGTCAGCACGCTCGAGGCAACAAATTTAATGCAGCGTTTGCAAGATGTGCGAACAGTGATGTTTCCGACACTAATGTTTGTTGAACTGACGCCGGTGGCAACTAGTACTGGCATTTTGGCTTTGGTCGATCTATCTAAAATCTCGCCTCAAATAGCGCTACCAGAAAATATAACTTTTGCGCTATTTTTAGAAGATATTCAAGACCCAGGAAACTTGGGAAGTATGCTACGAACGGCGCTGGGAGCGGGTGTGCAGAGGGTGTATTGCTCTAAAGGTTGCACAGATGCATGGTCGCCAAAATGCTTGCGTGGAGGGCAGGGCGCGCATTTTTTTCTACCGATTGTCGAGAATTTAGACATTGTGGATGCGATTCACAATTTCGCAGGGGATGTTTATGCGACCACTTTGGATGCGGAGTCTTTGTATGTGCAAGATTTGACCAAGCCAACCGCTTTTGTGTTTGGTAATGAGGGTGCTGGATTGAGCAAGGCCGCGATTCAGGCGGCTTCAAAAGCGATTAGTATTCCAATGAATCCACAACTGGAATCGCTTAACGCGGCTGCGGCAGTAGCTATTTGCTTATTTGAGCGAGCGCGGCAAGTGGGTTAATGCTTTGCTTTGGAGGTAGGTGCGACGGGTTCGTGAGCGAACAAGGCCGCTGTATCTACCGCATCAAACGCATAACGCTTATTGCAAAAGTCACAATGTACTTCAACTTCGTCGCGCTCTGTCAAAATGCTTGCAACTTCTTCTTTACCTAACAATAGCAGCATGTTTGCAACTTTGGTGCGTGTGCAACTGCAGAAAAACTGCGTAGGTTTGGCAGAAAACATGCGCACATCTTCCTCGCCAAATAATCTTGTGAGCAGTTGCGCTGGATCAAGCGCTTGCAGTTCTTCGTTTGTTACTGTGTCGGCTAGAATACAAATTCGATTCCACGCATCTGCGTCGTATTCGGGCTGATCAGGAAGCTTTTGTAGCAACATGCCAGAAGCACTTTTGCCATCACACGCAAGCCAAAGTCGAGTATCAATTTGTTGCGAGCGCAGCATATAGTGTTCTAAAATTTGCGCAATGCTGTTGCCATCTAGCGGCACTATGCCTTGATATTGTTCGGCATTATTTGGGGCAAGCGTAATCACACAGTGTCCATCTCCGATGGCAGCCTTTGGGTCAATAGGTAACTCGCCTTGCCATTTCGCGGTAGCGCGCATGCTAAGTTTCATCTCAGCTTCTGCGGTGCATTCCACAACTAATAGTTTAAGTGCTCCTTTGCCTTGAATCTGCAATATCAGCGCGCCTTCCATTTTAAGCGTGGCAGAAAGTAGCGCGCTTGCGACCATGAGCTCACCCAAAATAACGCGTAATTGTGGCGGATATTCGTGGTATTGCAGCGCACTTTCCAGCGTAACATTTAAGTGCACGGAATTGCCGCGGATAGGCGTGTTTTCAAACACGAAACGATGTAGAGAGTCTCTTTGCATAAGATTTGTGATTATTTTAGCGAATTAACGCACGAAGTCATTTTTTTTTGCAAATTATGCTTGAAAATCTAAATGAGAACGACTATCATTACCTTATGTTGAAGGGGTAGGTAAATGAAATATATTTTAGCGGTGTTGTTTTTAATTCCTAGCTTGGTTTTAGCGACCGAGAATGAGGTTGAGATAAAGATTAAGAACCATAAATTTGACCCTGCGCAAGTGGTAGTGCCTGCAGGAAAGAAAATCAAACTAAAGATTGAAAACCAAGATTCAACACCTGAGGAATTTGAGAGTCATGTGTTAAATCGCGAGAAAGTGATTGCGGGCAACAGCAGTACTGTTATTTATGTTGGCCCTTTAGATTCAGGCTCTTATCAATATTTTGGTGAATTTAATGCCGATACAGCACAGGGTTTGATAGTTGCGAAATAAGTTTTGAGTAAAGGAATTTAAATGTTTGGAACCGCAATTATTGTTTTTCGCGAAGCATTAGAAGCTGCAATTATTATTGGTATTGTTGCTGCCGCGACACGAGATGTAATGGCGCGCAATCGCTGGATTACGGTAGGTTTGCTATTAGGTTTGCTCGGTGCTGGCGTTGTTGCAGCATCAACTGAGGTGATCGCATCCTTGGCTAGTGGCGTTGGCCAAGAGCTTTTTAACGCGATTGTATTGGGCGTTGCCGTGCTGATGTTGACTTGGCATAGTATTTGGATGTCCTCGCATGGCGTTGAGCTTGCCAACAAAGCGCGCAATATAGGCGCTAATATTCGTGATGGAAAAAGTGAAGTTTCAATTCTTTTGGCTGTTGTTGGACTGGCTGTGTTGCGTGAAGGGTCGGAAACCGTGCTATTTCTTTACGGCGTCGCTACAGCTGGCGGTTCCAGCGTGATATCAATGCTACTAGGTGGACTTGTAGGTGGCTTGGTGGCTTCTATTCTAGGATATGTCATATATGCCGGTTTAGTTCGAATTCCAATGCGTTGGTTTTTCACAGCAACTGGTGCACTGATTATGATGCTGGCCGCTGGCATGGCTTCGCAAGCCGCTAAATTTCTGATTCAGGCAGACATATTACCTAGCTTGGGCAACGCTTTGTGGGATACATCCAACTTTGTTTCAGAACAATCTATAACAGGCATGCTCCTTCACAGTTTGGTGGGTTATGAAGCTAGACCTGCTGGTTTGCAAGTACTTTTTTATGGCGCTACATTGATCGTTATTGGTTTGGGTATGAAGCTTGCCAAACAAAAAAATAGTTCTATTCAGTTTAAAAAAGGAAGCGTTTTAAATGTGCAGCATGGTAGTGCGTAGTAACTTAAGTTTAGCAATTTCCCTCACAATTTCTTTCAGCGTAATCTCAATCAGCTCAATTTATAGCACCCAAGCACTAGCAAACCCAGCAGATTACGTGTATACGCCAATTGTGGAGTCGGGCGAGAGGGAGGTCGATTTTAAGTTTGGTACCGCGAAACAGCCAGATGGTAGGCGTGACAACACAGCTTCGCTTGGTTTTGGATATGGCGTGAATGACTTTTGGTTTACAGAGGTATATCTTAAGCACGAAAAAGAAGGCAGCGAAGGTTTGACTTTAGGTGAGTGGGAAAATAGGTTTCAGCTGACCGAAACTGGTAAGTACGCCGTTGATGTGGGCTTGCTAACTGAAATTGAAGCGCCATTAAGCAATAGTGATGCGCCTTGGGAGTTTAAGATTGGACCATTGTTTCAAACAGAATTTGGTAAGCTACAACTCAATGGCAACTTGTTGTTTGAGCACAAAATTGGCGGTAAAGATGTGGAACATGTCACTGAGTTGGGTTACCAATGGCAGGTCAAATACCGTTTAGAAAAAGAGTTTGAATTTGGCTTGCAGGGCATAGGTGAAGTTGGTGAGTGGGACCATTGGGAAAATGCCGATGCACAAGTGCACCGTATTGGCCCAGCAGTTTTCGGTAAATTTTCTGTTGGTCAAAAACAAGCAATAAAGTACAACGCAGCTTTATTGTTTGGTACTAGCGATGCTGCGCCAAATAACACTTTTAGAATGCAGCTTGAATACGAATTTTAAGTTCTAACAGCGCGTATTCGCTGAACTTTAACGAGCGACCAGTTTTCAAAAGCCCAGCGCCAGACTTCTCCCAGTGTGGCATTTTGCATTTCAAGTGGTGGTTTTTGGCCAAGAAAGCATAAAGCCGCATAAAGTTGTTGTGCTGCAATGTCCGTAGATATTGGCTCCGCAAAAGTTTGTTTGCTTAGCTTTTCACCATTGGCGTTTAGTGCTATTGGCACATGCGCATAAGCGGGTGTAGAAAAATTGAGTAGTTGTTGCAAATAAATTTGCCGTGGTGTGGAATCGAGCAAATCTGAG
>JBJXDT010000065.1:0-4930 GCA_046153505.1 Methylophilaceae bacterium
CCACAGATGAAGACATGTTGAACTTGGCGCTTTGGCTGAAGAAATACGATTTTAGGTTAGACCAAGTGCAAAACTTTACGCCGACCCCCATGGCGATGGCAACGGCCATGTACCACAGTGGCAAAAACCCGCTACGTAAAGTCACTGAAGACTCCGAAAACGTGCCTGTTGCTAAAAATGGTTCAACACGGCGCTTGCATAAAGCATTTATTCGCTATCACGATCCTGCTAATTGGCCGATGCTGCGTGAAGCGTTGAAGAAAATGGGGCGCGCAGATTTAATCGGTAACAGCAAAAAACACCTTGTGCCTGCGTTTCAACCAGCTGTTATTGGTGTGGTACGCCAATCGGATGGTAGCGCTTTTAAACCGAGTGCGGGCAAATCGAACTCAAACAGATCCGGCGCCAGCAAGGGTAAAAACCCACTACCAAAAGCGTTTAATAATTTTAAAAACGCGGCCAGATCTACACGCAACAAATAAACTTCCAATAATTTTTACACAATTTTTATATCGCATGGGTGAGAATGTGCATCATGTCTTCTTACCAAACCAACTCGTCAATTAGCTATTTATACAGCTTAGCCGTTTGTGCACTAACGGCGCTGCTTGCAACAGCCTTATTGCCGCATGTAGATTTGGCAAACATAGTGATGTTGTTTCTGCTGGCGGTGTTTTTAATTGCCATTTATCTTGGTCGCGGGGCAGGTATTCTTGCCGCCTTTTTTAGCGTCGCATTATTTGACTTTTTTTGTGTAGCGCCGCGTTTTACATTTGCGGTGGACAATGTCCAGTATCTCCTGACCTTTGCGGTTATGCTGGCGGTTGCGCTAATCACCGGGCAGTTGGCTGCTACTCTTCGGGAGCAAGCTAAACAGGCAAGCATACGTGAACAGCGCACCTTGGCTTTGTATGAAATGGCACGTGCCTTATCTGGCGCACTTCGCTTGGAACAAGTTTGCGAAATTACAGCGACCTTTTTGCATCAAATTGATGCGTCGGAAAGTGTGTTGCTTATCCCTAATGGTGATGTACTCGAGCCAGCGGCTTCGTATCGCGTTGCCTATGAGGTGCATATAGCTTGGGCGGCTTACGAAAACAAACAACAATCGTTTTTAACCGAACCGGATGGTTTATATTATTTGCCACTTAAAGGCACTACGCGGATGCGCGGTGTTTTAGTGGTGGCTTTGCCTCATTATTCGACAGAGGTGGCGCCAGCGCTATCCGATGAAGATAAAGCCTTGCTAACAACGGTTGCTTCTTTAGTGGCCATTGCTATTGAACGTTTGCATTATGTTGATGTTGCAAATCAAGGCGAATTGCAAATAGCGACGGAGCGTTTGCGCAGTTCCATTTTGTCTGCCATATCGCACGATTTGCGCACACCACTTACGGTATTGGTGGGGATGGCAGATTCGCTTCTAACAAGCAAACCAGCTTTATCAGATAAGCAAAAAGCAAGTGCTCAGACGTTGGTGAATCAGTCCAACCGCCTAAGTAATATGGTCGCTAATTTGCTTGATATGGCACGTTTACATGCAGGGGAAGTGAGCATCCACAAAGAGTGGCAACCTTTAGAGGAAGTGATTGGCGCCAGCATTCAGATGTTAGAAAAAACCTTAGAACAGCATCCCGTAATAGTTTCTTTACCTGATGATTTGCCGCTGCTGGAGTTTGATGCGGTGCTGATGGAGCGCGTGTTTTGTAACCTATTGGAGAATGCGGCTAAATACTCTCAACCGAATGATGCCATTGAAATTTATGCGCAACTAGAAGGGGATGTTGTCAGTGTGTCGGTAAGTGACCACGGCTGTGGAATACCCCCAGACAAATGTGAAGCAATTTTTGGTATGTTCACGCGCGGACAAAGTAAGGAAGAAGCAAATAAAATTGCAGGCACAGGTATAGGATTAGCAATTTGCAAAGCCATTATTGAAGCGCATCAGGGCAATATCGTGGCTGGAAATAGACCAAAAGGGGGCGCTAGCATTCGCTTTACTTTGCCTTTGGGTAAGCCGCCCTTGTTTAGCGAAGCAATGCTATTAGAAACCCTAAAATGAGTACTCTAGCCCCGACAATTGTATTGATAGAGGATGAGGTGCAGATCAGAAGATTTGTGCGGGATGCTTTGGAAGAAGAGGGCTGTCTAGTGCATGAAGCGGCAACAGCCGAACGTGGCTTAATCGAAGCCAGCACGCGTAAACCCGATTTAATATTACTCGATCTTGGGCTGCCAGATGGCGATGGTATTGCGCTTGTTAAAGAATTTCGTACTTGGTCAAGCATGCCTATTCTCATTTTATCCGCGCGCTCATCCGAGCAAGACAAAATTGCTGCACTTGATGCAGGTGCGGATGATTACCTCACCAAGCCATTTGGGGTTGGTGAATTGCTAGCACGTGTGAGGGCATTGCTACGCAGAAGAATGCATGCCACCAATATTGAGCCAATTGTGATGATTGGTGATTTACAGCTCGATTTCTCACAACGCAGCGTCACGCGGGTTGGGTTGCCCATTCATCTTACACCCATTGAGTATCGCTTGCTTTGTGTGCTTTATGCCAGCGTTGGCCGTGTGCTAACGCATCGACAATTGCTTCGCGAAGTCTGGGGGCCGGGATACTCGGAAAGTAATCATTATTTGCGAATTTTTGTCGGGCATTTAAGACGCAAAATCGAAATAGACCCGACACAACCAAAGCACATTCTCACTGAAACAGGCGTTGGCTATCGATTTCAGCTCTGATTTTCCCAAAGGAAGCATCATGCAAACTGCAACACTCTCTCATGATTTAGAAGTTAAAAAAAGCTCAACGGCAGTATTGGCATTAGCCGCTCTTGGTGTGGTGTATGGCGATATAGGCACCAGTCCGTTGTATACCATCCATGAAATTTTTGCTGGTGCGCACCATCCTGTGCCCATCACCTATGACAACATTCTGGGCATCTTATCGCTCATGTTTTGGTCGCTCATGATGGTCGTGTCATTTAAATACGTGCTTTTTATCATGCGCGCAGATAATCGTGGGGAGGGCGGCATTATGGCGCTAATGGCGCTTGTGCATAATATTGGCAGTCAGCGTCAGGTGGCTTTTTTGATGCTACTTGGTCTTTTAGGTGCATCCCTTTTTTATGGCGATGCCATTATTACGCCAGCAATATCCGTGTTGTCTGCTGTCGAGGGTTTGGAAATTGCCGCGCCAGCTTTAAAAACCTATGTATTGCCTATCGCCATTTTGGTGTTATTGATACTTTTTTACTATCAAAAACATGGCACCGCTAAAGTGGGTAAATTGTTTGGTCCAATAGTTGTAGTTTGGTTTGCGACTTTAGCGGTATTGGGCGTTTTGGGTATTATGCGCGCGCCAGAAGTATTGCATGCTTTAAACCCAGTCTATGCGATAGGCTTTGTTTCAGGGCACGGCAGTTTGGGTTTTTTCGCGCTAGCCGCTGTAGTGTTGACGGTAACAGGTGCGGAAGCCTTGTACGCAGACATGGGTCACTTTGGTCGTAAACCTGTGCAGTTGGCTTGGTTTGGCCTTGTTTTACCTGCACTGGTGCTTAATTACTTTGGGCAAGGCGCATTGTTATTTGTAAACCCCAGCGCTATCGAAAACCCATTTTACCTTTTAGCACCCAATTGGGCGTTGTACCCATTGGTCGCGTTGGCAACTGCCGCCACTGTCATAGCCTCCCAAGCAGTGATTTCTGGCGCTTATTCCATTACCCAACAAGCCATTCAACTTGGCTATTGTCCACGTATGGAGATTCAACATACGTCTAGCAGTGAAAGAGGGCAGATTTATATGCCTGCTGTTAATTGGTTGTTAATGATTGCCGTTATTTTGCTGGTGCTTGGCTTTGGTTCATCAACTAACCTCGCCGCAGCCTATGGCATTGCCGTGACTGGCACCATGATTATTACTACCATATTGGCCTATGTTGTAGCTTCTCATTCATGGGGCTGGAACCGTTGGCTGGTGCTAGGCATAGTAAGTATATTTCTTATGATTGATTTGGCTTTCTTTAGCGCTAATCTTTCTAAAATTCCTGATGGTGGTTGGTTTCCGCTAGCGTTTGGCTTAGGTTTATTTGTGTTGATGACCACGTGGAAACAAGGCAGAAAGTTGCTTGGAAATCGTTTGGTTGAAGAGGCCATGCCGCTCGATTCCTTTATTAAAGCGATGGCTATGTCGCCAGCAGGAGAGTCATCCGTGTTGCGTGTTCCTGGTAACGCAGTGTTTCTTACCCAAAACCCAGACGTTGTGCCGCATGCCTTACTTCATAGCCTTAAGCATTTCAAATCCTTACACCAAAAGGTTGTATTGCTTACTATGCGCACGCTTGATATGCCAGTTGTGGTGGATAATGAACGCATACAAGTGGAATCTTTAGGCGCTGATTTTTATCGCGTTATTGTGAATTACGGCTTTACCGAAAAACCAAACATCCCTGAAGCGTTGAAGTTAACACAACACTATGGTTTGGTGCTAGATACAATGGACACCTCTTATTTTCTGGGACGTGAAACGCTTATCCCCAATGTGGGTTCTGACATGGTGCTTTGGCGTGAAAAGCTATTTATTAGCATGTTTAAAAATGCGGGTAGCGCGGCAACTTACTTTAAGCTGCCGTCAAATCGGGTAGTTGAGTTAGGTACACAGGTCGTACTCTAGGCGCTTTGCTGGTTGGAACTAGACTGATGTAATATGGTCATGTTAAATAGCTCATTTACAGTCAGGATTATCATGTTCAATTGCAACAGAAAGTTTAATGCTTTTTTAGTTACATTGTTTTTGTTTGGCATTTCAATCTTTGCGCAGGCTGCTGAAAAGGGGCTGTTTTGGAAGATAGAGTCGCCAACAGGTGTTACAAGTTATTTGTTTGGCACTATGCATACCGATGATAATCGCATTACTAATTTTTCA
>JBJXDT010000066.1:0-18270 GCA_046153505.1 Methylophilaceae bacterium
GCCCTTTTATTGTCTGTTTTCGCAGTTCAGCATGGCGGTATTTTACGATCAGCAAAGACGACAATGATTCTAGGCATAATCGCATTAGTTCCATTAATGCTAATTGGCATCGTACCTCTATTAACTGGTGATGCACCATCGGTTAATTTTTTCCCGCTTGCACCACTTGCTCATGATGCGGCAGGCAATGTGATAGATGGTGTGTGGAATATAGATGCTTGGAAGCTAATGGCGGGAGGGCTTTTTATTGCAGCCTGGTCCACTTATGGTTTTGAAACGGCAGTTTGTTACACGCGTGAGTTTAAGAATCCTAAAACTGATACTTTTAAGGCTATTTTTTATTCTGGCTTACTTTGTATTGCGGTGTTTACGCTAGTACCTATTGCCTTTCAAGGGCATTTAGGTTTAGGCCATATGGTAACGCCAGCAGTAGTAGATGCTTCAGGCGCTGTCACTACCCCAGCCGTATATGATGGTATGTTAGAGCCTTCAATTTATAGCGGGATGGGTGTGGCTGCAGCTTTTTCAAATATCATCGGTGGCGGTGCGTTTATCGGCAATTTGATGGTAATTATGATGGTACTTGCACTGCTACTAGCCATTATGACTTCAATGGCAGGCTCATCGCGGACGCTATACCAAGCATCGGTTGATGGTTGGTTGCCAAAATACTTATCTCATGTAAATAATCATGGTGCACCTACAAGAGCTATGTGGACAGACCTATGTTTTAATTTGCTTTTGCTGCTAATGTCAGATTATGTATTCGTGCTCGCAGCCTCAAATATTGGATATATTATATTCAACTTCCTTAATTTAAATGCAGGCTGGATTCACCGCATGGATCGCGGAAATTGGGAACGTCCTTATAAAGCGCCAACAATCCTCTTAGCTTTAGGCGGTATTCTTGGGTTTGTCAATTTGGCAATTATGGGGTTGGGTGCAGATATTTGGGGTGCTGGTACTTTGAAAACAGGCTTGATATTTGCATCGCTAATTATTCCTGTATTTATTTATCGCCATTATATTCAAGACAAGGGTAGTTTTCCTAAACAAATGCTTGAAGACTTGTATATTTCTAGTGACGATTCAACTACATCTAAAAAGGCAGGTGTGTTGCCTTATGTAGCGCTAGTTGGAGGTGTCGTGCTAGTTTGGTACATGCACAGCTTGTAAATTGATATAGCTTATTTGTAAGAAAATAGATGGGCGAGAATTGGATTTCTCGCCCATTTTTATGGGCCCGGTCTGCATGGAAAATTTTAGATGCAATTTAACAATATAGGCTAATCTTTTGTAGTTTGCGTTGGTAGGAAGGCATGCAAAAAGTCAGTAATGACAGATAGACCGAGTTAGCAATTAAATGAGAGGTGCTCTTCGATTCATGGGTTTCACAAGCAATAAATGTACATCACTTAAAACATGTTCGGCAAAGCCTCCCTCACAGTAGCATAAGTAGAACTCCCACATCCTGATGAAAGTATCTGAATAACCTAGCTTTTTAATTTGTTCGATATTAGAAAAAAAATTCTCACGCCACTTGCGCAAAGTCGTCGCGTAATGTGGACCAATATCTTCTAAATCGAACAATTTTAAATCAGACGACTTTGTGATGCTGCTTAACAGAGCGGTGATAGAAGGGATGTTTGAGCCTGGGAAAATATAACGTTGAATAAAGTCGACGCTTTTTTTTGCAGCTGAAAAACGTTGGTCGGCAATGGTGATGGCTTGAATGAGCGCCATACCATTGGGTTTGAGCAAATTCGCACATTTGGCAAAATAGGTGTCGTAAAATTGGTGGCCGACTGCTTCAATCATTTCAATTGAAACAAGTTTATCGAATTTGCCATTCAAGTCTCTGTAATCATCGAACAATACTGTCACTCTATCTTCGTAATTTGCAGCCTTAACACGAGCGGTTGCAAGTTCATATTGCTGTTTTGAGATGGTAGTAGTCGTGACTCTGCAACCGTAATGTCGTGCAGCATAAATGGCAAAACCGCCCCATCCCGTACCAATTTCTACCACGTGATCACTAGTTTTTAGATCTAGTTTTTGGCAAATCACTTTAAGTTTTTTATGCGATGCTTCTTGCAAACTAGTATGCTCACCTTCAAAAATAGCTGAGGAGTACATCATCGTTGGATCTAGCCACAGCGCAAAAAAGTCATTCCCTAGATCATAATGCGCGGCAATATTTTTACGGCTGCCATCTTCTGTATTGCGGTTTAGCCAGTGCAGTGCTTTTAGTAAAGGCTTTGATAACCATTGGTAGCCGCCCTCTAGCTTGTCCATTACTTGTTGGTTAATGGCCATAATACGGATGACATTGGTAAGATTATCTGTTTGCCAATATTCCAGCATATATGCCTCACCTGCACCAATGCTGCCACCGAAGGCAATTTCACCGTAGAAATGTGGGTCGTTCACTGTAATTGTTGCTTTGATATCGTTTGGGTTACCAAAATAATAAGCCTGACCATTTTCAAGCAGTGTTAGATGGCCAGCTTGCAATTGCTCTAGTTTTGCCAGCACTAGTTTGCGTGCTAGATGCTGCAACCAGTTACTTCTCGTTTTAGGTTTAAGTGCTACAGAAAACATGTCTTTTGAGTTCATCATCAAAATTGGGGGTGAGCATAAAATGGAATTCGTTTGATCCATAAAAGTAGTGCATTCCAATAAATACCAAGCACCACTTTAATCGTCATTAGTGGGTAACTAAGCAATAGCCTGTTTAGCTTGGAAGTACTTATTTCTTGGCGTTGTAAGTCAAGTGTCGCATTAAAAACTTGTGCTTCATTTTGTATATTTTTCATATGTACTAACAAGTGGTTTGCTTCAAGCTTAAATGCCCAATCGTATTGAATATTCATTGGCATAAAAGGCGATACATGAAAATTTTTATCAAAATTGAAAATATGAATTTCACCATTTTTACTCGTTTTTAAATTTTTTTTAGATTTAAAATCATGCACGTAAGCGTAGTCTTCACCCCAAGGCGTATTAGTTATATGCGTAACAATTGCTTGTAAAGTTTTACCATCAGCCTCGAAGCAATAATAAAAACTGACAGGATTAAAACAATGTCCAAAATAACGCATATTGGTGAGTAGCCGAATGGGGCCACGTGGCGCGTGAGTTGTTGACCTAGTGATTAAATCGCAAATTTCATTTTTTAGAGATTTACTTGCATCACCAAAATAATCGGCACGTTTAAAATAAGCGATGTTTGATTTGTTGTAAGACCAAAACCGCGTATTGCTAAATAGCATTGGTAATTCGTCTAAATCTAAATACATCATAAACGCACGATAGCGAAAGCCATGTAGCTTGGGAGCAAAGCGCTGATGCACCACCCATCCTGTGTAAATACAGCTTGCCAATGAATTATTAAGATTTTGCACGTTGTACGAAAACCTCAAAATGTTGTAAAGCAGCCAATGCACTTGCTATACCATCTTCGTGGAAGCCGTTGCGCCAATAAGCACCAGCATAGCCTGTACGATTAACACCGCTAATCTCTACATGCCGTTGCTGGGCTGCGGCACCTGCAAGCGTGTAAACTGGATGCATATATTTAAGACGTTTAATCACTTTAGCTGGGTTGATGAAGTTGGTGTGATTTAAAGTGACTAAAATAGGTTCTGGCGATTGTATATTTTGTAAAATATTCATGTTGTAAGTGACGGCCACTTTATTAGTTGGTTTTACTTGTTTATAAATATCGTTAAGATGATAATTCCAAGCCGCCCAAGCTAGTTTGCGATTTGGCAAGAGGCCAACATCGTGATGCAAATATACCGTGTTTTCTTGGTATGGAATTGCACCTAACACTTCTGTTTCGGCATTACTTGCATCACTTAACATCGCTAACGCTTGGTCACTATGGCAAGCAAAAAAAACATAGTCAAATGTTTGCTCGGCGTCATGCAATGGTTTAATTTTCACACTGTTTTTTAATCGGCGAACTTGTGCAATAGGAGTGTTGAGTTTAATTTTTAATTTAAAAGGCTCAGTTAGTGCTTCTACATAACGTGCCGAGCCACCAGTAATTGTGAACCATTGCGGTCGATTATTCACACTAAGCATGCCATGATGATGAAAAAAACGCACAAAAAAACGTGCAGGGAAATTCAGCATTTGCTTAGCATCTGTTGACCAAATCGCTGCCCCCATCGGCACTATATAGTTTTGAATGAAATATGCTTTGTAGCCATTTTGCACTAGGTAATCGCCTAGTTTGACCTCGTTTCCATCGCCAAGTAATTCCAGTGCCGATTTATTAAAGCGCAGAATATCGCGAATCATGCTGTAAAAATTAGGGTTAAACAGATTTCGTCGCTGAGCAAATAAACTATTTAAACTAGTACCGTTGTACTCTAAGCCAGAGCTTTCACAACGCACACTAAAACTCATATTGCTTGGCTGCCAAGGCACATTTAATTTATTTAGCAATTCAATAAAGTTAGGATAAGTGCGGTCGTTAAAGACAATAAACCCAGTGTCTACTGAGTAGTTTTTACCAAACAATTCAATATCATGTGTATGTGTATGACCGCCAACGTGGTTATTAGCCTCGAACACTGTGATGTCGTGCTGTTTATATAGATGATGAGCGAGCGTATTACCTGCGATACCGCTACCTATAATGGCGATTTTCATACTTATCTAATTTCTTTGCGCGATTCACGAATCTCAACTGGCACAGTACGTAAGTTCCATATAACACCACAAGCAGCTAAAAGCTTTAATCCATAGTAAGTAAAATCAATTTCCCACCAATAAAAGCCTTGGCTTGCTGCGCCTGGGTAATGGTGGTGATTGTTATGCCAGCCTTCGCCAAGCGTAATCATTGCAATGAACCAATTATTTCGGCTGTCGTCGTGCGTGGCATAGCGACGTTTGCCCCAGACATGGGCGAGAGAGTTCACTGTAAAGGTGCCGTGGTATAGTGCAATGGTAGAAATCACAAAGCCCCAAACTAATAACTGCCAACCATCGGTATTGAGATTTGGCGCGGCGTGTGCAAGCCATTCACCTAATGCAAATATCAAGCATGCAAAAATAATGGGTACAATGACGTCAAAGCGATCTAAAAAACGTAATTCTGGAAATTTCGCTAATTCTTTTACACGGTCTAGTTTTGTGGCGAAGTTAGCTCGTGACAAAAACCAACCCATATGACTCCAAAAAAAGCCGTGCTGCTTGGGGGAGTGTGCATCTGCGATTTCGTCTGAGTGCATATGATGGCTGCGATGATGTGCAGCCCACCATAATGGCCCACGTTGCACAGCGGTGCTACCTAGTATCGCAAATACAAACTGCCCAGCGCGTGAGGTTTGAAAAGCTTTGTGCGCAAAATAGCGATGGTAAAAGCCAGTAATGGCAAACATGCGGAGCGCATACAAGCCAATAGAAAAAGCCACTGCAAACCAGCTCCACTCTACCCAAATCACAGCAAAACAGGCCAAGTGAAGAAGTACAAAAGGGATAACTCGCCACCAGTCAATCGCATAGGATGGTGCTACTTCGCTATCAACGGTGCTGTTATCAAGCCAGCCAATAACGGTTTTAAAAAAAGATTGTTTTTTCATTGCAGTTTATTTCACTGGCCATTGCTGAGGCACTTTGCGAAGTTTGGACATATCGTAACCATAGCTATGTACCAAATTGCTTAGTTCTTTATACTCAGCATCGCTAATTTGCGGCGTCCGTGCCATTATCCACACGTAATCGCGTGCATTGCGCGCAATTACGGTACGCTGGTATTGATCATCCAAATAAACAATGCGATATTCTGCTTTAATTGGCCAAATAAACTGCATCCCCCACAATGCATTATTACTACCTTTGCGCACAAAACCTTTTGGTTGATATGTTTTTAACGGCCCATCAAATCCACCTTTGTAAAAGGTGAAAGTGGTGGCAATTGTGCCATCAGCATTGAGTTTATAGTTTTCAATACCGTTATAAACTTCTTTTTCAATCGCAGTGGGTATTGCTGCAATGACATACCAGTCGCCCATAAATTTAGAAATATCGACATTATCAACAAGTGGAATTGGTTTCATAGACGTAGCGCAACCTAGTAAAGTTAGAAAATACAAACAATAAATTGCTGTAAAAATATTTTTTATCATTTTATTTAATTAGTTTATAAGTAATTTTATAACCTTCGGGTGTGGTAGATTGCAGAGCCACCCAGTTGTTATTTCGGTCGTACCATAAATCTATATTAAGTTTAATCTTGCCTTCAGATAACCCTTGTAAAAGGTAATGCGTTGCCTCAATTTTGTTGCCTTTTACATCTATTGATTCCGTATCTAGCAATTTAATATTAGCATTCAAATATTCCGCATTTTGAGGATTTAACAACTTAGTTTGTTTCAATATTTTTGGGTTCCAATAGGCAAATGTCATCACACAACCAGGAAGAGTTTGCGCTTGCATGCCGTTACTCAAGTTAAATTGTTCGCCGTTTCGCTTACCTGTGACTTTAGTCATCACTTTATTTTCAGTAGTTTCTGCTTCGATCGAGCTTAAACAATCGTCTTTCCATTGTTCTCTCGAGACATGGTCATAGCTATAAGCATTAATAAACAATACCTTAACGTTAAACTTAGCACGGCTAGTTAACTGATTTTCATCGTTTAAGGTAAAAGTGTGTGTGCCCATTTTGGTTTTATCTAAATACACATCAAATGCCCATTCATTAGCCAAAACCTTTTGACTAAATAGAAAAATTAAGCCGCTTAAACAAATTCTTAGCATGGTCATTCTTTTGGCAGACCAGGAATAAACGCATTGGTGTTGCGCGTATATTCAGCATAAGCAGGACGGCGACTCACAATGGTCTTTTCTAATAAGCTTACACCGCTTACTTTTAATAACAATAGGGTCATTAAAAGTGGCGAGATAATTGTCCACCAAGCGCCTGTGGCTAGTGAAAATAGGTAAAACGACCACCATATGCAACATTCGCCAAAGTAATTGGGATGACGGCTATAGCGCCAGACGCCTGTATTTAGTACTTTGTCTTTGTTTTGTGGATTGGACTTAAACTTGCTAAGTTGCTTATCGGCCATCACCTCCCAAATAAACCCAAAGACAAATAGTATTATGGCTAAGTAATCTAAAGATTTGATAGGTACATTAGAATCAATAGCTGCATAAAGCGAAATAGAGATCACCCATGCCAGTAAGGCTTGTAAGCCAAACACAATGTAAATGCTTTTTAACCAAAAATATGGTTCATTATTTTTGCGAATCTCGGCGTAACGAAGATCTTCGTGCGGACCCCAATTTCGCCATGTAAGATAGACACAGAGCCGCGCCGCCCAAATCGTGACGAGCGCAATCACGATGGCTGCACGCGTGGATAACCCTTCGCTGAATAAGGCAGTTGTGTAAGCCGTTAAACAAAAAAATAAACTCCACATACTATCTACGTGTGTCACATTACTACGCGCAAGATTCACGAACCACCCTAGCAAACCAAACGCGCTTATGGCGAGCAAGCAATCTGTGTAGATTACCCAGTTCATGCTTTGAAACCATCAAAATGTTGTGAAAGTTTGAGCAGTAGCGGCGTAAATAGTCCCCAGCCAATGGCTAAAGCAATCAATGTTTCTGGATTTTTATTTAGCGTCACTGCGCCGAATTTAGCTGCACCCATGTAAGCAAGTGGACCACCTATAAATCCAAAAAATATTGCAATTAGCCATTTGTCACGCATCCAGCGCAGACTCAAATTGAGGGTGGAGGTAAAGCCTAGCCAAAGTCCCAATATCCAGACTGGCACTAGGCTAACACTCCAGCTATGCGTGCCCCAGCCATGCGACTGATAGGTAATTAAATGCGTGGTGAGCATAAGCTGATCAAATGCACCACCGATAAGCATTGCCATAACTAACAGAAATACTTCAGCTTTCTTATTGATCGCAATGCTTAAATGCCACGCTATAACTACTAATGCAAATGCCACTCCTAGCCACGGCAATTGATGTGTAGCGCTTAACACGCAAGCAAACCAAGTAACTTGAAACAATACAAAATTAAGGATAATTTTATTGTTCAATTTTCTTATCTTTTTTCAAATAAATAATGACTTATCCACCATTCTTGGCCGTTGTTATATCCAAATAGCTCAGCACAAGCCATATAAAACATGCGCCAACGGTTGCGCCACATCGTGAGATGCTGCTCGCCATAGGTTTCTGCTAAAACAAGCGTAATTGCATCTGCATTGATATCCATATTCTCAAGCCAGGCATTAGCTGTTTTTTCGTAATGTGTACCATCCCAACGCCACCGGTCAATGAGCTTTAAATCATCCTGAAAGTACAAGGGCAAATCATCACTTGGCATAATGCCGCCACTAAAAAAGTGCTGACTCATCCAATCATCATCACCTTGTCCTTCAAAAGCATAGGGTGTATTACGATGCACAAATATATGCTTAAAAAACTTTCCTCTTGGGTTTAGCCAACTTGCTACTTTTCCGTATAACAACTTGTAATTTCGCATATGCTCAAACATTTCAACCGACACAATCCGATCATATGTACTAGGTGCATCAAAGTTATTCATATCGGCGGTAATAATCGTTAAATTGCTGATGCCGCGCCTTTTTGCTGCATTTAAAATGTATTCGCGTTGCGATTGAGAGTTAGACACTGCCGTAACTTGGCTTTTAGGGTAGTGTGATGCCATCCAAAGTGATAGCGAACCCCATCCGCAACCCAGTTCCAAAATAGCCTGGCCATCTTGTAAATCGGCATGTTCGCAAGTTTGCAATAGCGCCAGTATTTCGGCTTCATCTAAGTTTTTGGTGTTGTCTAACCAAAAGCAGCTGCTGTATTTACGATTCTCACCTAAGCAATAATCAAAAAACTTTGCGGGCACTTCATAATGTTGTGTATTTGCTAGTTCTGGCATCGGGGCAATAGCCGATAGGTTCATGTCTGCAATAAAATCCATCAGCATTTTATTGCCAGTTTCACAATCGTTGGCAGCAATTTCGTCAAGACGTATTTTGACCAATTTGCGAATACCAGCGCGCAGCATGGCATCGGGAACTAGACCTTTTTCAGCAAACTGCAATGATTTATTTGTGAGTGACATTAAAAATCCTAATGAACTTTCTTGGTAAAAAAAAATTTTATCAGCTAAATTTTATATACAGATCAGCCTATCATGGAGACTACAAGTAGTGGTTTAAGTTTCAATTTTGGGGCTGATAATTTTTTGCAATCCATGCAATATTTACGTAAAAACTGCCAACCAGATGCAACGAATGACAATTATTTTATTCTGCTTGAAAATAATCGAGTAATCGTGTGGATAACCGATCGTTACCGCTTGGAAAACCAATGGTATTCCCCCGTTGCGTTGGACATATAATATTACCGAAACAATAACTAAGAAATCATAATGATGTGTATCAGATATACAGCAGAATTTGAGGCTGAAGCAATCAATCAAATCACAGACGGTTGACACAGTGTCGGTTAAGCATAAAAAGGTTTAGCTTTTAGCTAAACCTTTTTTTAGTGTGTGTAACTAAGACGTGTGGCTTTAATAATGTTTAATGCTTATTTAGATAGCTCACATAGTGCATACGCACTAGATTTGTGCAAAGTAGTCATTATTATTTAGCAATAGATTCTACATAAAAAAACCATTTATCTATTAAATTCAATTGGTTAAATAATATTTAAAACATTGGCATATGGTTTGCTAAACAAATCGTAATTAATTTAATGGCTTGTATGCTGCTGGTGGTATTTGTGGTGATACAACGAATTTGGATTATGTTTAAACAGAATCCATGCTGAAAGGTAAGTGCAATTGATTGATGCTGCAGTGACTAGATTCGAAGAGTTTAAGACATTGAGAAATGAGCTAAGTCAAGCCAAAAGCAAGCTTGAAGAGCGCAATATGATTGAGCAGGCGAAAATACTGCTTATGAAACAACGCAACCTGCATGATGATGAAGCTTATGCAATGTTAAGTAATATGGCTTTGAAAAGGAATATGAAATTATCTGTTTTAGCTGGCCAGCTTGTTGAGGCCGCAAAAATGCTTATTCTTTAACTATCAATTCTTTGCTAAAAAAAGCAAAATCTTTAACACCCAATCTCAAATATTGTAACTGTCCACTTAACAATTAGTAATTGTTCGCTATTTTAATCTTGCGCGACCTGTGTACAATACGCATTGTTATTAAGGTTGCCCATGAAAAGTCATTTAGATATTGAAGCTAGCGAATTATTAAATATAATCACTTTGCCAAAAGTGTTACTTGTTGATGTGAGAAATCCTGATGAAGTAGCGCGTGGCATGATACCTGGCGCGATGCATATTCAGCTTTCTATGTTGCCGTTACAATATGAAAAGCTGATGAATGCTAATACCGTAGTTTTTTACTGCCATAGCGGATTGCGTTCTGCTCATGCGGCTGATTTTGCGATTAGTAAAGGTATCAGCAATGTGCATAACCTTGCAGGCGGCGTACTTGCATGGACTAAAGCAGGCTATACTTTAAAATAAAACAGGGTTAAAAAAATATGGAATTCACTAAAGAAATCGATGCACGCAATCTCAAATGCCCATTGCCTATATTGCGTTGCAAAAAAGGCTTGGCTGAAATTCAAGAGAATGAAATTCTAAAAATTGTGGCCACAGACCCTGGTTCAATTAAAGATATTGAGGCTTTTTGCAAACAAACTGGACACGCACTTGCAAGGCGCGACGAAAACAATGATGAGTTTATTTTCTATATCAAAAAACGTGCAAATTAAGCTTTTAGTTTTTCCAGTTGTATTTGTAGTTTTTCTAAACTCGCACTAAATTCCGTCACCCGCGCTTTCTCTTGTTCAACCACTGCGGCTGGCGCACGCGCAACAAAACTTTCGTTGCTAAGCTTGCCATTTGCTTTGGCGATTTCACCAGTTAAGCGTGCAATCTCTTTGCTTAGGCGTTCTTTTTCAGCCGCAACATCAATTTCCACTTTAAGCATCAGTTTAAAGTCGCCTGCCAACATCACAGGTGCATCAACTTCTGGTAGCTCAGCAACAATAGCCACATCTTCTAACTTAGCCAAGGTTTTTAAATAAGGCGCATAGCTTGCCAATTGCTCCGAGTTGCCAGATGCAATCAGCGGTACTTTTGCCGCAGGCGAAATACTCATCTCACCGCGCAAACTACGGCATGCATCGACCATTTGTTTTAGCTCTGCTACCCAAGCCTCACTAGCATCATCCAACTTATCGAGTTGCGATTTTGGATAAGCTTCTAGCATGATGCTTGCACCATGCTTTTCAGTCATCGGCGCAACGGTTTGCCAAATTTCTTCCGTGATAAATGGCATGATAGGGTGTACTAAACGTAAAATTGTCTCTAAAACCCTTAATAAAGTACGTCTAGTTGCGCGTTTCTCAGCATCGTCCCCCGACTTAAGTTGTACTTTTGACAGCTCAATATACCAGTCGCAATACTCATCCCACACAAATTCGTAAATTGCTTTCGCCGCTAAATCAAAACGGTAATCCTCAAACGCACGCTCTACTTCAGCTTCTGTACGTTGCAGGATGCTTACTATCCAACGGTCAGCTTGACTAAACTTTCGTCCGCCTGCATGGCAACTTTCTGCATCAAAACCGTTATCCTGACCTTCTGTATTCATTAACACAAATTGAGTAGCATTCCACAATTTATTGCAGAAATTTCGGTAACCATCGCAGCGTTGCAAATCAAACTTAATGTCGCGGCCGGGAGAAGCTAATGCTGCAAAAGTAAAGCGCAACGCATCTGTACCATACGCAGCAATCCCTTCAGGGAATTCTTTGCGCGTGCGTTTTTCGATTTTTTCCGCGTCTTTCGGGTTCATCAAGCCCGTGGTGCGTTTTTTGATTAAATCGTCCAGCCCAATGCCGTCAATCAAATCAATTGGGTCAAGCACATTGCCCTTAGATTTCGACATTTTTTGGCCTTCGGCATCGCGAATCAAACCGTGCACATACACATGCTTAAACGGAATTTTGCCAGTGATGTGCTTGGTCATCATGACCATACGCGCCACCCAGAAGAAAATGATATCAAAGCCAGTCACCAGCACGCTAGAAGGCAGATACTGCTGCAAGGCAGTATTAGCGAGGTCTTTGGCATCATCACCTGTCCAGTCCAGCGTAGAAAACGGCCACAAAGCGGATGAATACCAAGTGTCTAGCACGTCATCATCGCGTTTTAAGTTGCCTGTATAACCCTCTTTAGCCGCCAATGCCATAGCTTCGGCTTCATCATGCGCTACATAAACCTGCCCGTTCTCGCCATACCAAGCGGGGATTTGATGCCCCCACCACAATTGACGCGAAATACACCAATCTTGAATATTATTGAGCCATTGGTTGTAGGTGTTCACCCAGTTTTCAGGGTAGAACTTGATTTCACCATTAGCGACCACTTCAAGCGCTTTTTCGGTAATGCTTTTACCATCGGCTGCGGGTTTGCTCATTGCTACAAACCATTGGTCGGTAAGCATTGGCTCAATTACCACATTAGTGCGGTCGCCACGTGGCACTTTAAGTTTATGTTTATCAACTTTAACCAAATAGCCTTGTGTTTCTAAATCGGCTACCACTTGCTTGCGTGCGGTGAAGCGTTCTAACCCTTGATAAGTCACTGGTGCATTTTCGTTCACAAAGCCTTGTAAATTCAAAATACCAATCACGTGTAACTTATGGCGCTGACCCACAGCATAGTCATTAAAATCATGCGCAGGTGTGACCTTTACCACGCCCGTACCAAATTCTTTATCTACATAATCATCCGCAATAATGGGGATTTCGCGGTTGCATAAAGGTAACTCAACACTTTTACCGATCAGGTGTGCATAACGCTCATCTTCAGGATGCACCATTACCGCCACGTCACCTAGCATAGTTTCTGGACGTGTAGTCGCAACGGTTAAATGGCCTGAGCCATCGGCAAGCGGATAATTAATGTGCCACATGGAGCCATCTTCTTCCTCTTGCACCACTTCTAAATCTGAAACAGCTGTGCCTAACTTCACATCCCAGTTCACCAGACGTTTGCCACGGTAAATCAGCCCTTCGTTAAAGAGACGCACAAAGGTTTCAGTCACGACTTTGTTGAGCCCTGCGTCCATGGTAAAGCGCTCGCGACTCCAATCGGGGGAGGTGCCTAAACGGCGCATTTGTTTCGTGATGGTGCCACCTGAGTACTCTTTCCACTCCCACACTTTTTCGAGGAATTTTTCGCGGCCTAAATCATGGCGTGATAAGCCTTGAGCATCGAGTTGGCGCTCCACTACAATTTGCGTAGCAATACCTGCGTGGTCGGTACCCGGCTGCCACAGCGTGTTATCACCTTTCATGCGGTGATAACGTGTTAGAGCATCCATCAAGGTTTGGTTGAAACCGTGCCCCATGTGCAAAGTGCCAGTCACGTTTGGCGGAGGCAACAAGATACAGAAGTTATCTTTAACTTCCGAATTCAATCCAGCGGCGTAAAAGCCTTTTCCTTCCCAAAATTCATACCATTTACTTTCAATGGACTTAGGGTCAAATGCTTTTGTGAGGTCGTTTTGAGGTTGCGTATTCATAGCGCGTGATTTTATCACAGCGCTGGCGAATGGCGCTTAGCGGCTAGGAGAAAAGTGTGTGCAAATGTTGATTACGCCAAATAGAAAAACCAATAGTAGCTGCAACTAGGACAACTAGTATGTGGAAAATGGTCCAAAGCATGAACTTTGACCTGAGTTTTTGTGGGGATAATGTAGAGATTAAATATAGTTTTTTATCGTGAGGCGCTCGTACGACATTTACCCCGCTTGATTTGCGAATCTCTCGATGTTGCAGCTGCACTTCTGTGATGGCTTCCCTTCGTGCCAACTCCCATTCACGCGCATCAATTTCGCCGTTTTTATCTAAATCGAAACGTTTATATAAATTGACCTTGTCTCTTTTCCACTCCGTGAGCAGTTCATTCACATCTTCTTTAAGGTTAAGTGCGCTGCCCGCACCGCCCACAGTCGAAAACTCACCCAACACATACAAATTGCTACCGCCATACAATAAAAATTCTTCATATTTATATCGACCATCCATGCTAGTTTGCTTCGTTGCGCCTATTACTTCAGCATTATCAGCATCTACTTGGCAGGTGCCTGTGCCATCACTAATTTGTATAGTGTATGGACTAATATTTTCACTGACTTGTCGCCAATTATCATCCACTTTTTCATATACAACATATCTAAACCATACGCATTGCATGCCGCTTAAGGGGCTGACGATGAGATTCTCTTTTTGAATGCTACTTCGACCTGTTAGCTCTACATAACCTTGTGCAGCGGATCCAATGGTTGATGGTGCAATATCAGCAATGGCAAGTGCACGTTTGTAGTTATAAATCCAGCCATAAAAACTTAACGCAGAAATCAAACCTAAAAAACCAACAGAAATGATGGGGTCCTGCACCATGTAGGCCATCACCATCAAGATTAAATGACCTGCGTTTGCCGCCACACCTCCAAACATGCGTTGCGATACACTCCACATATACCGTGCTTTTAACTTTTAAAGCGTTGTGAAACGTCAATATCGGTTAATTCTGCAGCTGCAAAGTTCAGCAATGTAAATTTTTCAAAGTTTAATAATTTTGCGATGATTAAGTCTGGGAACTGTTCAACGCGCACATTATTAATATTCACGCTTTCGTTATAAAACTCTCGTCTGTCAGCAATTGCATTTTCTAGGCTACTAATTCGGGCTTGTAAATTTAAGAAATTTTCATTGGCCTTTAACTCAGGATAATTTTCTGCCAAAGCAAATAAATTGCCTAAGCTACTTCGCAAACTTCCTTCAGCGCTTCCTAATGCATTCACATCATGCGTTTGCTGCGCAGCAGCGACATTTGCACGAGCTTGAATGACTTTTTCTAAGGTAGCTTGCTCATACTGCATATATTGCTTACAAGTATCAATTAACTTGGGAATCTCATCATGACGTTGCTTTAACAACACCTCGATATTTGCCCAAGCCTTGCTCACATTATTTTTGATAGAAATCAAACTGTTGTAAGCCATCACGAAATAAATAAGCAATATTGCTAAAATAATCCAAAAAATCATTTTTATCCCCTAAAATTTACTATGGTTGTTTGGCAGTTTCGCCAAATAGTTCTGGTCCTACTTTATCCCAATAACGTGAAAAACGTTTTAGGCGCTGCTCACTGATTTCTACTTCTGTAAAATTAAGCTCTGGTTGCCATGTAGTTTGAAACGGCTCTAGAATCGCTTTTAGCTGCAAATTAGGCGTATTTTGTGTGATTAATTGCCCAACACCGCGCTCTTTCAAAATCTCTGCAGTGTCTCCCAGCCACACTTCTACGCCTTGCATCTCACTCAAGCAATCTGCGACAAATTGCAAACGTTTTAGTGGCCATTTTCCGTGTAAATTATCATCAAATATAAAAAATTTGGCCATAGGTTTTCTTATTAATGGGTGTGCAGGCGACAACATTTCGTCGTGCACCAAAACTGCCACTGCCTTGTGCGTTGAAAGCGCCACTCTTGGTGGCATGTTTACACGTTGCACCTTTGCAGGCGTCGGCTGGGCTTGCACAAATAATTTTTCGTTTAATATCTCCAAACTGGCATCAAATGGGCAATTAATTTTGCATTTTGCGCAATATTTCTCGCCCGTATATCGCGCTAAGTTTTCTTTATTAAAAAAATAAGGTCTTATGCTAAACACTGAAGCAATCCATTGCCATGACAGATGATTCGAGCCTTTATCACCGTCCAACAAATAATTCTCAAACCAATCTGCCGCCTCACGCCAATCTATTTTTAGCCAATGCACCAAGTAGGCTGCAAACCACATACGTCCATGATTATGCACATAGCCCTCTTGCATCAGATCACGAATAAACCCATCCATGCATGGCAATCCAGTAATGCCTTGACGAATAAAATCTGGCATAAGATTATCGCCCAGCGGTACTTTTGCTTCTTCAATATCACTAAAAATACCATTGCCTAAATCGTACCAAACACGGCGCCAGTAGTCGCGCCAAGCGAGTTGAAATACAAATCTTTCGGCTTTTATTCCAAATTTATTACGTGTGTTATCGGACGCCTCTTTTAGGGTTAAGCAGCCATGTCGAAAATAGGGCGATAATTTACTCACCGCGCCATTTATAAAATTGCGGTTACGGTTATATAGCTCAATATCAATACTATTGAGTCGTTTAATTGCCTCTTGCCTGCCACCGCGCCATTCATCACCTAAAAATGGTCCTGTCGCCTGAGGAAACATGCGTTTAATATATTGCATACGCTCGGAGCGATCAGCTGGAAGAATAAGCTTATGTAAATTCGCCATTAAATCATATACTTTCTGCAGATATATAATGTTAGTTTACACGTTTTCTGCGCTATTTATAAATAACAAATAATGCTAAGATTATCTACGGCGTTAGATACAAAAGGAAAAGTATGATTGACGGTATGTGGGTTTGGGGGGCTATTGGCCTAATTTTACTTGCTGTGGAAATGGCCACTGGCACTTTTTATGTACTTTGGTTTGGCATTGCAGCTTTATCCACTGCAATTGCTGTTTGGATGTTCCCGAATATGCCACACGCTATTCAGTTCGTCATGTTTACATTGCTAGCGTTTAGCTCGCTTGCAGTATGGCGGTTAAATTACAAAAAAACAGAAACACATTCGCGTGTTGGCCAGGCGCAAGGCGAAGAGATTGGTCGTATTGGCAGCGTTTTCGAAGCCTGCGGTCCATCTCAAAATGGCAAAATCCGCTTCACACAAGGCTTGATGGGCGCACGCGAGTGGGTGGCTATTTCAAACCAAACTATTCCCGAAGGCACTGAAGCACGCGTCATTGCCGTGGAAGGCAATACACTCCGCATTGAAACAATCTCATAATTAAGGAAAAGAAAATGACCACGTTTAGCTTAGTACTCGTATTTTTAGCTGTTATTGCCATTTTTAAAGGTGTGCGGATTGTGCCACAAGGCGAGGAATGGGTAGTAGAGCGCCTTGGTAAATTTGCAGGCGTTTTATCTCCTGGGTTGCATATTATTAATCCAGTTTTCAGTCATGTGAGCTACAAAGTCACCACAAAAGACATCATTTTGGAAATTCCTGAGCAAGAAGTAATTACGCGCGACAACGCGGTGATATTAGCAAATGCAGTTGGCTTTATAAAAGTTTCGAATATAGAACGTGCCGTTTACGGCATTGAGAACTTCCGTGAGGCAATGCGCAACATGGTGCAAACCAATTTGCGCTCGATTATTGGCGGTATGGATTTGAATCATGCCCTCACCTCCCGTGACCGTATTAAAGCCGAGCTAAAAGCTGCGATTGCAGATGAGGCGTTGGATTGGGGTTTAACAGTTAAATCAGTTGAAATTCAAGATATTAAACCATCACAAAACATGCAACATGCAATGGAACAACAAGCCAGTGCAGAGCGCGAGCGTGTGGCAGTAGTGACACGTGCCGAAGGTGAAAAACAATCACTTATTTTAAATGCAGAAGCTAGATTAGAAGCAGCTCGCAAAGATGCTGAGGCGCAAATGGTGGCTGCGAAAGCCTCAGCCGAATCAATTAAATTTATCTCGGAAGCCGTAAAAGAAAACAACAGCTCAGCAACATTTTTGCTGGGCGACCGTTATATTACTGCCATGCAAAAACTTTCCACATCTGACAATAGTAAAATCGTGGTAATGCCTGGTGATTTAGTCGGTGCAGTTAAAAACTTGATTGGTGGAAAATAGACCTTAAATCACTCGAGAGAAAAATGATGCTCTGAAAGCCCCATGGATATTGGCTGACAGAGCAGTTGAGATGATATGCACTAAATATGAGTAGTTTTTAGCGCATTTATTGTCACAGTTTCACAACTAAATTTTCACATCTAATCTTTAAGCACAAACGCCACAATTGCTGTCTTTTTTAAGCTTAATAGTGCGCCACTCCATGCTAAGCGCATCCAGCAAGAGCAAACGTCCTTCTAAGCTTTCACCAATATTCATCAATAATTTGAGCGCCTCCGCCGCTTGCGTGGTGCCTATCATGCCAACTAATGGCGAGAATACACCGTTATCTGCACAGCGCATATTTTGGTCTTCACCCGTATCGGGAAACAAACAATGATAACAAGGGCTATTTTTATGCCTAAAATCAAATACCGTAATTTGTCCTTCAAACTTTACCGCCGC
>JBJXDT010000067.1:0-7546 GCA_046153505.1 Methylophilaceae bacterium
CAGAATAGGTAGCCGTGCCACAGCTTCCAACGCCATGGCCTATCGTTAAACCGTGAATCGCCTGATTATAGAAATCAGGTAGACTGGGCGCAGCGCCATGTTGCAGGCGTTTATTATCAGTGTCTAACAATAGAATACTGCAAAGCATTTTTGAATGTTGCTTTTCAATATTAACTACAATGGTTTCTAAGATTTTTTTTAACGGTGCCCTATTTGCAATTAATTCCATTATTTCACTATGAGACTTTTCTCGCAATTCTCCAGTTTTATAGGTTTTAGCTAAATGAATGTTTTCATGCAAGGTCTTATGCATGCGCCGGCCACTTGCAAAAATAAACAACAAAAACAAAATCATCATGCTACTCATGACATAAGCTTGCTCTGTCCCTTCAAAGAAGAGTCTGATAATAAAAGTAAGAATGAGCGGGAAAAGAAACCCAAATAACGAAATAATATCAATCGAGTAAGTGAGCGCAGCGCCTGCACACAAGCCAGTTATCGTGAATAAAATGATGGACTGGTTAAGAATGTTACTTGGCATGAACAAGATCACACTCGATGTGCTCCATGCCAAGCTAATTAATATGGTTGAGGTGCGAAATCTGTTAAGCCAGATAATATTGGGGAAGGCCCCACCTTTGAAATATCTTGTTGTCTCGATGGTGCGCATGATATAAGTGACGATCACTATGCCAAGCCATAGGTAACAACGGACAGGGGGGAGTTGGAGCCAAAGCAATGAAACAGTCAGTAAGATGGCAAGTGTCAGTCCAACAACATGTGAAACCCCACTTTGTTGGTAAAGATTTTGCGTAATATCAACATCAATATCAGTAAATTCTGACCAACTGTCTCGAACCTTAGTTTTGAGTTTAGATTGCAACTTTAATCACACTGACTTTAAATTATAATTTTGATGTAAGACGAAGGCCTCTTAAGGTCATTAAAGCATTCCCTCCAATCAAAATCAAGATTAAGTATGCTTAATATTAAACCTATCTGAGTAAGTGTCGTTAAACCTGCATATTCATAATGTCATGATAGGCAGAAACTAGCTTATTGCGAACTTGTACTGTAGCTTGAAATGAAATGCTAGCTTTTTGACCTGCAATCATCACGTCAGATAAGCTGACGCTGTCATCACCTAAAGCGAAATTTTTGCCTAAAGTTTCTGCGTTTTGTTGAACTTGATTCACTTGATTTAACGATGCTTTGAGAGCATCAGAAAAATCTACTTTTTTTGTACTTTCTGTTTTTTGCAAACCCATGGTAGGCGATAAACCGCCTGCCGTGTCGGCATGAGGTTTTTGTGCGGCCGCTTTAAGCTGCGCCAGCATGGATTCTATTCTGCTTGAATCAATTCCCCCCGTTTTCATAGGCGCCTCCGCTTAAACAAAAAAATTTTAGATAACGCTAATTTATCACTTGAGGCAACTATCAAGCTGGGAAATAGACAAGTGAAAACTACTCTGTTCTCAAGTTAAAAAATTAAAGTTTTCAGCATAATGATGTTCATACGTCATACCTGCGCTCACAGGGCTAATAGTTAGCAGTAGTAGTAGCAGATGAATCACGAATTGGAGAATTTTGATGGCAGCAACTGATGTGGCTATGAACGGCAATAATTTAAACCAGATTAGTAGTGTAGGGTTTGTTCAGCAAATGGGCGGTAAACTATTTTTGCTTGCTGGCATGGCGGCAGTTATTGCAGTGATGACTGTCATTTGGATGTGGAGTCAACAACCAGATTATCGAGTTTTATTTTCTAACTTTTCAGATAAAGATGGTGGGGCAATTGTAGCCTCGCTAGAAAAAATGAATGTACCTTACAAGTTTTCTGAAAGTGGCACAGCGATACTAGTGCCTGCAGAGAATGTACATCAAGCACGTCTAAAGTTGGCCGCCGAAGGCTTACCTAAGGGTGGTAACATTGGGTTTGAGTTATTAGAGAACCAAAAATTTGGCGTCTCACAATTTGTAGAGCAAGTGAACTTCCAACGCGCGCTCGAAGGTGAGTTGGAGCGAACTATTCAGGCCATTGATGCAGTAGAAGTGGCCAGAATCCATTTGGCGATTCCAAAGCCTTCAGTATTCGTACGCGATCAACAAAAGCCAACGGCATCGGTGTTACTTAATTTGCGTGGCGGCCGAAGCTTAGATGCTCAGCAAGTCAGCTCTGTTGTGCATTTGGTGGCAAGTAGCGTGCCTGATTTACCAAGCGAAAATGTGACGGTAGTGGATCAAAACGGCAATTTGCTTTCCGATACCTCTAAAAAATCTGGTGATAACAACTTGGATCCAGCACAACTTAAATATGTAGAGGATTTGCAAAAAAGCATTGTTAAACGCATTGAATCTATTATTACACCAATAGTTGGCTCAAAAAATGTGCGTGCAGAAGCGAGTGCAGAAGTTGATTTTTCAAGCTTAGAGCAAGCGGCAGAAACCTATAAACCGAACCAAAAACCAGAAGATGTTGCAATTCGCAGTATGCAAAGTAATGAATCTAAATCTGGGAATGGCGACGCCTCGGCCACTGGCATTCCTGGTGCATTGTCTAATCAACCGCCAGCGCCAGCCACTGCACCAATTACAGCGCCGGCTGGTGCGGCGGATGCTAATGCAGCGTCAACTACGCCAAACCCATTTAGTGTTCAAAAAAATACGACGACTAATTTTGAGGTGGATAAAACCGTTCGTTATGTGCAACAAGCGATGGGGGGCATAAAGCGTCTCACTGTAGCAGTTGTTGTAAACAACATTCAGGTAACTGATAAGGCAGGCAAAGTATCGAATAGGCCGCTGACAGCGGCAGAGAAAAAGCAAATTAATGATTTAGCCATGCAAGCGATGGGATTTAATAAAGAGCGCGGTGATTCACTCACTATTGTCAATAGCTCATTTGCAGGTGAACCCACTGAAAAGCTGGCGGAAGTGCCAATGTGGAAAAATCCTGTTCTTATTGAATATGTAAAGGATGCTTTGCGTTTGTTGGGGGGCATTATCGGCATGTTGCTGCTTTACAAAAAAATTCTTAAACCGATGTTTACTAAACTTACTGAACCCATTGCAATACCAGCTTACAAGCCAGACTCAACAGTGAGCATTGGCAATAACCAAGATGCTGTTGAGGCAAGACGTGGTGGTGGAACCGGCTATGAACAAAACTTAGATGCGGTTAAACAAATTGCAGCAAATAACCCAAGAATGGTTGCAAACGTAGTTTCTGGTTGGACGAACGGGACTGAAAAATGAGCGATGAAGGCATAATGAAAAGCGCGGTGCTCATGCTAGCACTAGGCGAGAATGAAGCTGCGGAGGTGATGAAATATTTGTCACCGAAAGAAGTGCAGAAACTTGGCGCAGCCATGGCGACTTTGAAATCGGTGGGTCGCGAGCAAGTGGAAGGCGCGGTGACCGACTTTTTAACAATTGCAGATAAAAGCAGTGATTTTGGTTTGGATTCAGACGAGTATATTCGCTCTGTTTTAACCAAAGCTTTGGGTGATGATAAAGCTTCTGGCGTGCTGGATCGTATCTTGCAAAATCGTGATTCTAGTGGTATTGAGAGCTTGAAGTGGATGGATGGACCGACCGTCGCTGAGCTGATAATGAATGAACATCCTCAAATTATTGCCACCATTTTGGTGCACCTTGATGCGGATCATGCCTCAGAAATTTTGGGGCATTTTGCTGACCGCCTTCGTCAAGATGTCATGCTCAGAATTGCCACTTTGGATGGTGTGCAACCAACGGCATTGAAAGAGTTGAACGATGTGCTGGCTAAATTACTTTCGGGGAATGAGAGCCTGAAGAAGCAGTCGATGGGTGGCGTAAAAGTGGCAGCCGAGATTATGAATTATTTGAACGGAGAAACTGAAGCGGCCGTGATGGAAGGTTTGAAAAGTTATGATGAAGCCTTGGCGCAAAAAATTATGGATACGATGTTTGTGTTTGATGACATTATCGAAATTGATGACAAAGGCATTCAAGTCATGTTGCGCGAGGTGCAATCTGAGACACTTATTATTGCCCTTAAAGGCACCACTGTAGAGATGCGCGAAAAAATCTTCAAGAACATGTCATCACGTGCGGCTGAAATGATGCGTGAAGATTTGGAAAGCAAAGGACCAGTGAAACTTTCTGAAGTTGAGGCGCAACAAAAACAAATGTTACAAATCGTGCGCAGATTAGCAGACGAAGGCCAAATTATGCTGAGCGGTAAAGGCGGAGACGACCAGTATGTCTAATATGGCAACGCCTAAAGAGCAACAGACGGCTTATCAACGCTGGGAGATGGCTTCGTTTCCCCAATCGAATCTAAAAGATACGGGTAATTACAACCATAGCAAGCGTAAAGAAACATCAGCGCCCAATAACAAAGTTGGAGAAATTTTTGAAAGCGTACGCAAAGAGGCCTTTGCTAAGGGTATGCAAGAAGGCTTTGCAGTCGGGATTGCAAAGGCAAAAGAAGTCGCCTTGGATGATAAAAAGCACTTGGCTGAATTAACAGCCGCATTTGCCAATGCGCTGGAAATGGCAGATGAGAAAATTGAAGAAAGCATCTTAATGCTCGCTTTGGATATTGCCAAAGCGATGCTAAAAACTAAGTTAAAAGTTGATCCTGAGGCAATATTGCCAGTAGTTAAAGATGCAATGCACTATTTGCCATATGTACAAAAGCCGGCAAGAATTTTTGTGCATCATGAGGACGCAAGAATTCTGCGTGATCAGTTGGGAGATGAGCTTTCTGAACAGGTTTGGTTGATACAGGAAGACAATAATATAGAGCGTGGCGGTTGTTTGGTGGAAACTGGCGCCAATCAAATTGACGCAACAAACGCAATGCGCTGGAAGCGGATTAGTGAAGCGCTAGCACAAACCAATGATTGGCTAGAGACATGAGTGTTGAAAGCCAAAGCATTCATCAACAACGCTGGCAAAGTTATCTAAATGACTGCCAAGAGGTTCTGCGTATTGTAGAGCCACTAGAAATTGCAGGACGTATTACCAAGCTAACAGGTTTGGTGATGGAAGCAGCAGGGATTCATTTGCCAGTAGGTTGTGCATGTTATGTGCCGCTGACAGCAGGGCGACGTGTAGAAGCTGAAGTAGTGGGATTTGATGGCGATAGGTTGTTATTGATGCCCCAAAGTAGTGTAGATGGCATCGTCCCAGGGGCAAAAGTATTTGCACTTGATGTGGCAGATGCCTTGCCCAAGCCTCATCATGACAATCCGCCACGTCGAAGAGTTTCTGACCGTGCGCGCCATTTGCCAGTAGGATATGAGCTGCTGGGTCGTGTGTTGGATGGCGCTGGAAATCCACTCGATGATTTGGGAAAAATTGTCACAGCGCATAGCGCGCCATTAAGCGCAAGACCAATTAACCCCTTGCTGCGTGCGCCAATAGAAGAGGTGCTGGATGTAGGCGTACGTGCGATTAATAGCTTGCTGACAGTAGGTCGTGGTCAACGTATGGGGTTGTTTGCTGGTTCTGGCGTTGGTAAAAGCGTTTTGCTCGGCATGATGGCACGCTATACCACCGCAGATGTGATTGTGGTCGGCCTAATTGGCGAGCGCGGACGTGAGGTACAAGAATTTATTGAACAGATATTGGGCGCTGAAGGACTCGCGCGTTCAGTAGTGGTTGCAGCACCCGCTGATGCCCCCGCGTTGATGCGGATGCAAGGCGCAAACTATGCCACTACCATTGCAGAATATTTTCGCAATCAAGGCAAAAATGTACTGCTGATTATGGATTCACTCACACGCTACGCCATGGCGCAACGTGAAATCGCATTGGCGATTGGTGAACCTCCTGCGACTAAAGGCTATCCACCTTCTGTATTTGCTAAGTTGCCAGCGCTTGTCGAGCGCACAGGCAATGGTAAGCGTGGCGAAGGCTCTATCACTGCCTTTTATACCGTATTAACAGAAGGTGACGACCAGCAGGACCCGATTGCAGATGCAGCGCGGGCTATCTTGGATGGCCATATTGTATTGAGTCGTGAGCTTGCAGAAAGCGGCCATTATCCAGCGGTAGATATTGAGCAATCTATCAGTCGTGCAATGCAAAACATCACCAGTTCAGATCATCAAAAACTCGCTCGTAAAATGAAACAGCTTAATGCCCGATATTCAAGAAGTGCGGATTTGATTAATGTAGGAGCATATGAAGCGGGGAGTGATTCGATACTAGACGAGGCAATTGCAAGACATGAACAAATTGCTGGGTTTTTACAGCAGGATATTAACGAGCGCGCCGATGTCACTGAAAGCTTGAACGGCCTTGTGAATGTGTTGGTTAATTAATTATGGCATTGTCTCCAAATGTTTTGAATACTTTGCTAGATACCATTGGTACTGAGTTGGATATTGCTACTGAGCGCATGGCAAAAGCAAAAAAAATGCTAGATGAGGCAAAAGCGAATGGTGCAATGCTAAATGGATATCGACAGGACTATGTTGAAAATTTAGTTAAATTGATGGAAATAGGTCTTACAAAAGAAATACATAGCAATTATCAAAACTTTTTTAAAAAGTTAGATCAGGCGATTTCTGGGCAAGCGGAAGTGATTGTTTCAGCAGATTATGAGTACAACGTAGAGCGAACAATTTGGCAAGAGCTGCAACGAAAAAAGCTTTCTTACGAGACTTTATTAAAGCGAAATGCTAAAAAATCACATCATGTTGCCTTGAAGAAAGATCAGAAAATGATGGATGAATACGCAATGCGCGCTAAACGTTCTAGCGCATTTTAAAGATAAACATTGGGAATATACAATATGCAAAATTTACCAACTTTAGTAACACAAAGCCCATTGGTGCAAAATTCAACATTAAAAAATATTGTGGCTTCACAGGACAATCAAAAATCTAGCGAGACAAACACCTCATTTAAAGAGGTGCTTTCAAAACAAGTGGAAAATGATGTGCCTAAAAAAGCCGAGACAAAGCAGTCAAAGACACCACAGGCCAAGTCAACACAAAATCAAGCGCAACCATCATCTAAGCCGCCTCAAGCAAAATCAGCGGAGCATAAAGATGAGGTGGAAACGAGTGATGCTGATCAAGTTGACGCATTAGATACATCATTACTTTCAGATGATTTAAATCCAAAAGCTGTCAAAAACGATTCTAAAGTTGAGGATACAGATGAAGTCTTAGCAGCTAAGTTGCAAGATGCACCTTCTCAATATGCTCAGTTGCCAATCAGTATTGCTCACATTCCCTTTGCTGCTAATGTTAAAAGTGATGCTCCAGAAGGTGACTCACAAAAGCGTTTGCAGTTAGATGCAAACCTAAGGATTGCATTGGGACAATCCACGAAATCCACCTTAGTGACTGATAATGCTAATGTACTTTCAGACAAATCATCGGATAGTTCAACGCAATCTGAGATGAGCTCTGATAAAAAATGGTTAGACAGCATGTTGCCGAATATGCATAAATCATTAGAAAACAAAGACCAATTAGCAGGGAAGTTAGGTACTAAGATAGTGTCAGAGGCTGGTATTCCATTAACAGATAATTTTTCAACAAAG
>JBJXDT010000068.1:0-2787 GCA_046153505.1 Methylophilaceae bacterium
GCGCATTTTACTCGAGTGAAGTTTATCTTCTGCCATCCCATCAAGAGAATTTTGGTATTGCTGTGGCAGAAGCATTAGCTTGTGGCTTGCCTGTGCTTATTTCTGATAAGGTGAATATCTGGCGCGAGATTGAGGCTGATGGGGTAGGAGTGGTGAACTCAGACACAGTAGAGGGTACAGAAAAGTCATTGCGTAGCTGGTTGTCGCTTAGCCAGCAGGCACAGGATGCAATGGCAAAAAGTGCTAAACTGACTTTTAGTAAACGATTTACAGTTGATTCAATGGCAAAAGATTTGATTTTAATAATTGAAAAATATAAAACTGATGACTTACTAGCCACGCAAAATCCTCATATGGGTCATTCGAAATGAAAATTACAATACTTCAGGGGGCGTTTTTACCTGTGCCTGCAAGAATGGGCGGTGCGGTTGAGAAGATGTGGTTTTTGCTAGGGCAAAAATTTGCTTCGCGTGGGCATGAGGTTGTGCAAGTTTCTAAGCGCTTTAGAGATTTGCCCAAGAAAGAAATGATAGAAGGTGTGGAACACCGCCGAGTATCTGGCTTTAATATACCAAAAAATCTAGCTATTTTGAAATTACTAGATGGTATTTATACTTTAATGGCAATTAGATCAATCCCTGTTGATGCAGAGTTGATTGTTACGAATACTTTTTGGGCGCCATTGGTACTCCCACTTTTTCGCAAAGGCAAAATATACGTTGATGTTGCGCGCATGCCAAAAGGGCAAATGCGCTATTACAATCACGCTGCGTGTTTACGCGCCAATTCAACCCCAGTAGCAGTTGCGATTAAGGCTGAATTACCAAAAGACCGTTATAACCAAGTTGCGATGATTCCAAATCCTTTGCCTTATGATCCCGATGTGCCCGTAAATTTTGAAGAGAAAAAGCCTTCTATTCTATTTTGTGGTCGGATTCATCCAGAAAAGGGACTGGAACTACTTTTAGAGACATCAAAGCGGCTACCTCAGGGTTGGAGGTTAACCATTATTGGGCCATGGAAAACATCTGAAGGTGGTGGTGGAGAGGTTTATTATAATAAACTTAAATCGATGTTCGACGCATCGAAAGTGGCGTTTATTGAGCCTATCTATGAAATAGATAAATTGAATTCACTATACAAACAAGCTGAGATTTTCGTGTATCCCTCAGTGGCTGAAAAAGGTGAGACTTTTGGACTGGCCCCTCTCGAGGCGATGGCATGGGGTTGCGTGCCCGTGGTTTCAGATATTGCATGCTTTAAGGATTTCATTACTGACAATGTAAACGGAATGATTTTTAATCATCGTGCAAAGGATGCTGGGGAACAGTTGATGAATGATTTGTTAGCACTAATTTCACAAGAGCGCTTGAGGAGAGAGTTGGGAGAAAACGCTTTAAAAGTGCGAAAAACACATTCATCTGATGTTATTGCAGACCTTTTCTTAGCCGATTTTGAAAGATTAGTGGCATGATTCGAAAAAGTTTTCCACTTAAAACCCATCAACAAGAAACCGCATACTCAAGCCCATGGACACATGGTCAAAAAGTTCATATGTTGTTTTGGGAATGGGCGTGGATTCTGTTTTGTAGTTGGACACCTAAGCCGATGAATGCATGGAGAATTTTTTTACTTAAATTGTTTGGTGCAAAAATTCACGGTAAACCATTTGTACATCAACGCGCACGAATCTCAATCCCATGGAACCTTACTCTGCATGACCGCTCATGCTTGGGAGATGGTGTGATTGCCTACTCACTTGGCGAAATTGAGCTAATGGAAGATGCTACTGTTGCACAAGAAGCCTATCTTTGCACAGGTACACACGATTTTAACAATTCTGTGAGACCATTAATGACTGGGAAAATTCTTGTCGGAAAATCAGCATTTATAGGTGCGCGCGCCTTTGTAATGCCAGGTATCAGTATCGGCGAAAATGCTATTGTTGGTGCCTGCAGTGTGGTAACTAAAGATGTAGCTTCAAATAGCCGAGTAGCGGGCAATCCCGCTAGACCATTAACTAAAAAAAATCATTCAATAACTAGTGAGCATAATGAATACTGAAAATAATACTCTGAAACCAGCTTTGCTATCTGTTAATGATTGTACTCCGCAAACGATAACGCAAATAAAAGCAAAATTAGATGATTTTTACGGCACAGTTACAGACTATAGCGCATTTGAAACACCTTCAGAACAAACCAGTTGCTGGGAACATGTGGCTGATAAAATTCGTATTTTAGCCGCAAGCGGTAATCCAGTACGTGTGTTAGAAATTGGCGCTGGCAGAAGTGGTTTTGGTCAATTTTTGCTGGCACAAGGTTTAAGAAAACAATGTATTTGGACTGCACAAGATGTCACTCAGCAAAATGCTGCTTGGCTAAAATCTAATGCAGACAACGTTATTTTTGGAGATATTGAAACTGCGTCTGCTATTGATGCCTATGAAATTGTTTTTTCCACCTTTGTATTAGAACATGTGGTGAACCCGCCCGCACATTTGGCGCGATTAGCTAGCTTAGTTAAAGCGGCAAAAGGAACGTTGTTTATTTTTTGCCCACGATATGATTTTCCTGGCTATTTAGTGCCGTCATGTCGGCATTTATCTAGTGCGGTTAAGTTTCAATTTTTGATGACAAGCATCTTCAGTCGCTTCAAAACCCTTGTAACTGATAAGACAACTTATTTGATTCAAACAGATCTTGCAGCATTTCATCAACCATTTTTTACCGATGCCGACGCTGTACACTGGGTTTCGCAATTTGATTTACATTCTTTTGCACGTGA
>JBJXDT010000069.1:0-53298 GCA_046153505.1 Methylophilaceae bacterium
AAGCTTGAATTTATTGGGGTGGCTGATGGGGCTCGAACCCACGACAACAGGAATCACAATCCTGGACTCTACCAACTGAGCTACAGCCACCATTGAAACAGTTTGGCCTGCCCGACAGGAATCGAACCTGTAACCCCCAGCTTAGAAGGCTGGTGCTCTATCCGGTTGAGCTACGGGCAGATTAGTTACGCGGTACGACACTTTTAACACTAACAACAGATGACTGTTGTGGGCAAAGACCACTAATATTTAATACTAAAAATTACTGGTCGGCGTGGAGAGATTCGAACTCCCGACATCCTGCTCCCAAAGCAGGCGCGCTACCAGGCTACGCTACACGCCGAAGAGGCAGAAATATAGCGCAAACTGGCCTTTTGGTCAATTCTAATATGTTAAAATACTGTTTTATTTGTAAAATTTAGAGCATGACAGCACAAATTATCGATGGTAAAGCCATCGCAGAAAATTTATTGGGTGAAATTAAGGCAAAAATTGACATCCGCAACGCCTCAGGTAAACGCGCGCCTTGTCTTGCGGTAATTTTAGTTGGTGCAGATCCCGCCTCTTCCATTTACGTCCGCAACAAACGTTTAGCCTCTGAAAAAGTAGGCATTCACTCTATCGCGCACGATTTACCTGCAACTACAACTGAAACTGAGTTACTTAACCTGATTGATAACCTAAATAACGACCTAAATGTGGACGGTATTTTGGTGCAATCACCTTTGCCACCGCAAATTAAGGGTGAGCACGTGATTGAGCGTATTAGCGTGAATAAAGACGTGGATGGCTTTCACCCCTATAACATTGGACGCCTAGCTTTACGCCAGCCTACACTGCGCTCATGCACGCCATTTGGCGTTATCAAAATGCTGCAAATCAGCAATATTAATCTTATGGGCTTAGATGCGGTCATTGTTGGCGTTTCTAACCACGTTGGCCGGCCAATGGCACTTGAGTTACTTCTAGCAGGTTGCACTATCACTAGCTGCCATCGTCACACTAAAGATTTAGCAGAAAAGGTAAAAAATGCTGATTTAGTGGTTGCGGCGGCTGGCAAAGCTGGCCTTATTCAAGGCGATTGGATTAAACAGGGCGCAATTGTAATAGACATTGGAATAAATCGTCTACCAAATGGAAAAATATGTGGTGATGTAGATTTTGATACAGCAAAAACCCGCGCGAGCTACATTACGCCTGTGCCTGGTGGTGTAGGGCCAATCACAGTAGCAACACTGATGGAAAACACTTTGCTTGCTTTAGAACTTAGCGAAAGCAAGGTATAAATACAAATTCCCAGATACAAAAATTTTGTTTTGCATAACGCTATTAATAAGTGTAAACTCGCGCGAATTAAAAATTTATAACTCATTAATTACCTTTTTTGGCGCAACTTTTACAGCGCTTTTTTGGACAGAACATGGCAGATACACCTAAGAAGACATTTACCCCTTACCAGCCAAAGGCTGATGAGGAATATATGAACAAGAATCAACTGAATCACTTTCGTCAAATCCTGAACGAATGGAAATCTGAACTAAGCCACGATATTGAGCGCACTGTGCATACCATGCAAGACGAAGTGACCATGTTCGCAGACCCAAACGACCGTGCCAGCCAAGAATCTGACATGGCTCTAGAGTTACGCAACCGCGACCGTGAGCGCAAATTAGTAAAAAAAATTGACGAAACGCTACGTAACATCGATGCAGATGAGTATGGCTATTGCGAAGGATGTGGTGTTGAAATCGGTTTAAAACGCTTAGAAGCTCGCCCAACTGCAACACTATGTATCGATTGCAAAACATTGGATGAAATGCGAGAAAAACAAGTCGCTCACTAGAAACAAGCTGTATCGAATTAAAAGAGTGGCCACATGATCGTTCTTTTGTTTTAAACCATCTACCCTGAGAGCCAATATCCATGCACTTCTCAGAGCAGATATAAAAAGCCCGCTTACGCGGGCTTTTTATTTGCCACTTAATTATTGCTGTGGCGCGTCTTCTTTCACTGGTGGGTCGATTAACGCTTTCATGCTTAAACGCACTTTGCCTTTGTCGTCAATTTCTACCACTTTCACTTTAACAATGTCACCCTCTTTCACAAAATCACTTACCGCGTTTACACGTTGGTGAGCGATTTGTGAAATGTGCACCAAGCCATCTTTGCCTGGCAATAGTGAAACTACTGCACCGAAATCAAGCAATTTCACCACTGGGCCTTCGTAAATTTGACCCACTTCTACTTCGGCAGTAATTTGTGCAATGCGTGCTTTTGCAGCCTCGCCTTGCTCTGCACTTGTGCAAGCAATTTTAATGGTGCCATCTTCTTCAATATCAATGCTGGTACCAGTTTCTTTGGTTAAGGCTTGAATCACTGCGCCGCCTTTGCCAATCACATCGCGGATTTTGTCTGGGTTGATTTTCATGACAATTATACGTGGAGCAAATTGTGACATTTCTGTATTCACGTTGCTCATGGCTTTTTGCATAATGCCCAAAATGTGCGTGCGGCCTTCTTTAGCCTGCGCTAAAGCCACTTGCATGATTTGTGAGGTAATGCCGGTAATTTTGATGTCCATTTGCAAAGCGGTAATGCCGTTTTCGGTACCCGCTACTTTAAAGTCCATGTCACCTAGGTGATCTTCATCACCTAAAATGTCAGTCAACACAGCCACACGGTTACCTTCTTTAATGAGTCCCATAGCAATACCTGCAACGTGCGCTTTCATTGGCACACCAGCATCTAAAAGCGCTAAACAGCCACCACAAACAGAGGCCATTGAGCTAGAACCGTTAGATTCAGTAATTTCTGAAACTACACGCATGGTGTAATCGAAATCTTCTTTGGCTGGTAATGCGGCGATAAGGGCACGTTTCGCTAAACGACCGTGACCAATTTCGCGGCGTTTTGGCGTACCCACACGACCTGTTTCACCTGTGGCATACGGTGGCATGTTGTAATGCAACATAAAGCGGTCAGTATATTCGCCTTGAAGCGCATCAATAATTTGCTCATCACGGCCAGTTCCAAGCGTAGCAACCACCAAAGCTTGCGTTTCACCACGGGTAAACAAAGCTGAACCGTGTGTGCGAGGCAATACGCCTGTACGAATACTGATTGGGCGCACTGTGCGTGTATCGCGACCATCAATACGTGGTTCACCATTTAAAATTTGGCTACGCACTGTTTTAGCTTCTAATTTAAAGAACTCATCTTTAATTTTATTCGCTTCAGTTGTAGAGGTATTTTCGTTAATCAATTCTGCTAAAACACGACTTTTGATTTCGTCTAACTTAGAAGAACGTTCACCTTTTGCCTTAATTTGGAATGCGGCATTTACATCTTTTTCTGCCAATTTCGCCACTTTTTCAATTAAGGCTGTATCTGGCTCTGGGGCAACCCAATCCCAAGCGTCTTTACCTGCTTCAGTAGCCATTTCGTTAATCAATTTAATTACGGCTTGCATTTGCTCATGGCCATAAACCACAGCACCAAGCATCACTTCTTCGCTCAGTTCTTTAGCTTCAGACTCCACCATCATTACAGCAGTTTCTGTTGCGGCAACGACTAAATCTAATTCTGTTGTTTCTAATTCAGTTTTGCTTGGGTTTAAAACATATTCGCCATTGATATAACCAACGCGTGCTGCACCTAGTGGGCCAAAGAATGGAATGCCTGAAAGTGACATGGCAGCTGATGCACCAATAATTGCTGGAATATCTGCATCGATTTCTGGATCCGAAGACAAGACCGTTGCAACCACTTGCACTTCGTTATAAAACGCCTCTGGGAAAAGAGGGCGCAATGGGCGATCGATTAAACGACTTGTTAAAGTTTCTTTCTCTGAAGGACGACCTTCACGTTTGAAAAAACCACCTGGGATTTTACCAGCAGCATAGGTCTTTTCCATGTAGTCCACTGTGAGTGGGAAAAAATCTTGACCTTCTTTTACTTCGCTTTTGCTTGTTACTGCAACCAATACAACGGTATCACCGTAGCTCACCAACACAGCCGAATCGGCTTGGCGAGAAATTTCACCTGTTTCAAGGGTTAGCGTATGCGCCCCATATTGAATACTCTTTTTTGTAATATTAAACATTAATTTTTCCTTTTCTCTACAAATTACTATTCACTACCCAATAGCAATTCCATTTCATACAACTCAATAATAAAAAAGCCGATGCATAAACGATGCTATCGGCTTTTTGCTACATCTATAAAGGCGAATGCATTTATAGAAATTATTTACGTAAGCTCAAACGCTCAATTAGTGTTTGGTAACGGCTTGCGTCTTTACGTTTTAAATAATCCAACAAACGACGACGTTGACTCACCAGCGCTAATAAGCCACGGCGTGAGTGATTGTCTTTTTTATTAGATTTAAAATGCTCTGTGAGGTAAGTAATACGGCTAGTTAATAGCGCTACTTGTACTTCTGGACTACCAGTGTCGCCTTTTGCTTGCTGAAAATCAGCGACGATTTTTGCACGATCTGCTGCAGTTGTTGCCATGTTTATTCCTTTATCTTGAAGTCTTGTTCGTCAATGTAAACGTAGGCTTTATAACTACCCACAATCACATTCCATAATCTACAAAAGATGTAGAGCGCGCATCATAACGGTATTTTAGGTTTTTAACAAGTAAAATGTTGCTTAAGTATTGGTTTTTTCAGCGCTTTTTAGCTATTCACAGCTTACAGTCTAGGGGTATTTTTAATCAAACGCTTTGGCGCAATCTTGCCATCATCTTGCAAAAATCCTAATCCTAAAAATTGATTACTTTCATCGTAAAGCCTCAAATCGCTCTGTGGCACCTTGCCCGCTTGCCAGATCGCTTGACCTTGTAGTAAGAAATGCGCGGCATCATTATTTAAAATCACTTTGGGTAGCGATTCTATTGCAGAATCTACAGGCAAAAGCTTTGCATCTCGCGCTTCAGTTGTCATCGCATCTAGTTGCTCAATTGTTACCGCATGCGCAAGTAGATACCCTGCTGTTTCGGTACGCCGCAAGCCAATTAAATGAGCTCCACAGCCAAGCTCTTTGCCAATATCTTCTGCCAAAGTACGAATATAAGTGCCTTTACTGCATGCCACCGTAATCTCTACCACTTGGGTTGAAAACGCATTAATTTCGATTTTTTTAATAAAAACAGAACGTGCCTGACGGGCAATATCCACGCCATCTCTGGCGTATTCGTACAAAGCTTTTCCTTCATGTTTTAATGCAGAATACATGGGCGGGATTTGACTAATTTCACCTAAAAACTGCTTACATACCGCCGCTAATTGCACTGATGTAACATTTACAGGCGAAGTAACTAACACCTCTCCCTCTGCATCGCCTGTGGTGGTGGTGGTGCCAAGTTTTATTGTCGCAACATAAGTTTTATCTGCGTCTGTAACGAATTGCGCAAACTTAGTCGCTTCGCCAAGACATATTGGCAGAAGTCCCGTCGCAAGCGGATCCAAGGTGCCCGTATGGCCTGCTTTTTCTGCCTGATAGAGCCATTTTACTTTTTGTAATGCTTGATTAGACGAGAAGCCGTGTGGCTTATCAAGCAGCAGTACGCCATTTATAGGGCGTTTAATGCGTTTGAATTGCAAATTTTTTAATCACTATCTGTAGCACGCGCTTCGTCTATCAATTTACCCATTTTCATGCCATAGTCGATTGAAGAATCATAGACAAAATGCAATTGTGGCACTTTACGTAGCAACATACGTTTAGCTATTTGTGAGCGTAAAAAACCTACTGACTTTTCTAAGCCAGCTTGTATTTCTGGCATACCTTTTTGTGCGCTATAAAAAATCTTCGCATGTTCCATATCACCAGTCACTTCGACTTCAGTAATCGTCACCATGCCAATCCGCGGGTCTTTGACTTCAAATTGAAGCAAATCCGCCAACTCGCGGCGCATTTGCTCTGCCACTCTATTTGATCTAGAAAACTCTTTAGCCATTACTGCTTAGTATCCTAGAGGGTACGTGCAATTTCCACAACTTCGTAAACTTCAAGCAAGTCACCAACTTCAATATCATTAAAGTTTTTAAGTGATAAACCGCATTCAAAGTTATTTTTCACTTCTTTCACGTCGTCTTTAAAGCGCTTCAATGAATCAAGCTCGCCTGTGTGAATAATGACATTGTCGCGCAATACGCGCACTTTTGAGTCGCGTTTAATTAAACCATCGCGCACGTAGCAACCAGCAACTGCGCCCACTTTGGAGATACGGAATACTTCCCGAATCTCAACTGAGCCAATCATGCTCTCACGCTGCTCTGGCGCTAACATGCCGCCCAACGCCGCTTTTACTTCATCCACCGCTTCGTAAATAATGTTGTAGTAACGGACATCAACGCCGTTAGCTTCTATCAACTTACGGGCTCCAGAATCCGCACGCACGTTAAAACCAATTAACACTGCTTTAGAAGCAATTGCCAAGTTAACATCGGACTCAGAAACTGCACCAACGCCGGTGTGAATAATGTTCACTTTCACTTCACTTGTAGAAAGTTTTTGTAGGCTGGTAGAAAGTGCTTCATATGAGCCTTGTACATCAGATTTAATAATCAAGCCAAGCGTTTTCACTTCGCCATCTATCATTTGGCCGAGCATATTTTCCATTTTGGCTGCTTGCTGTTTAGCCAATTTAACATCACGGAATTTGCCTTGACGGAAGTTTGCAATTTCGCGTGCTTTGCGCTCATCGTTTAGCACAATCACTTCTTCACCTGCGCTTGGCACATCCGACAAACCTAAAATTTCGACAGGAATAGATGGGCCAGCTTCTTGAATTTCTGCACCGCTTTCATCCAACATGGCGCGCACACGGCCAAATGTGCTGCCCGCAAGCAGCATATCGCCACGGCGTAAAGTACCTGATTGAATTAAAACTGTGGCCACGGAGCCGCGACCTTTATCCAAGCGACCTTCAATCACTAAACCCTTTGCAGGTGTATTTTTGGGTGCTTGAAGCTCTAAAATTTCCGCTTGCAACAATACGGCTTCCAGCAACTCATCAATACCTTTGCCAGTTTTGGCAGAGACTTCGCGGAACATTGTGTCACCACCAAAATCTTCAGGCACCACTTCTTGCGCAACCAATTCTAATTTTACGCGCTCAGGCGCAGCATCGGGTTTATCAATTTTATTGATTGCAACCACCAAAGGCACGTTACCGGCTTTAGCATGATGAATCGCTTCAATCGTTTGCGGCATTACGCCGTCATCGGCAGAAACCACCAATATCACCACATCGGTCGCTTTTGCGCCGCGAGCACGCATTGCAGTAAAGGCCTCATGACCTGGCGTATCTAAAAAAGTCACCATGCCACGCGGTGTTTCGACGTGATATGCGCCTATGTGTTGTGTAATGCCCCCAGCTTCACCAGAAACCACACGGCTCTTGCGAATGTAATCTAGCAGCGAAGTTTTACCATGATCGACGTGTCCCATTACCGTCACGACAGGCGGGCGTGGCTCTAAAACCGCTTCAGCATGATCTTCCTCTTCCAAAAAGGTTTCAGGGTCATTTGCTGCCGCAGCAATCGGTGTGTGACCCATCTCTTCCACAATAATAATCGCTGTTTCTTGGTCAAGCACTTGGTTAATAGTCACCATCATGCCCATGCCCATGAGAGCTTTAATCACTTCAGAAGCCTTAACCGACATTTTGTGTGCCAAATCTGCTACAGAAATAGTTTCTGGCACGATCACTTCATGCACAATAGCTTCTGTTGGCGCATTAAATGCGTGCTCCGCATCATCATCACGATGTTTGTTTTTGCCTTTTGGCGCGCGCCAGCCAGTATTAATGGCAACAGCGCCACGTGTTTTTAAACCACGTTTTTTGCTTTCATTTTCGTTCCAGTCTTTATTGCTACCGCCGCCTTTGCCTTTTTTAGCTTCTTTGCTTTCTGGTTTTGCGCCTTCTTTAGCCGCTGGCTTGTGTAGTGTGCCTTCTTTTAATTTTTCCGCTTTTGCTTTCGCGGCTTCAGCTTCAGCTAATCTTTTCGCTTCTTCGTCAAGACGACGCTGCGCTAATTCTTGTTTTTTACGCAAATCTTCTGCTTGTAGCGACAATAGTGTGGCATGGCGTTTAGCCTCTTGCTCACGAATGGCAATTTGCTCTGGTGTCAGCACTTGCTTTTTCAACGTGCCAGTTTTTGGTGCTTCGCTGATTATTGGCTTTATTTCAGGCGCAACTGTCAATTCTGCAATCGGCGCAACTTCTTCAACAGCAACAGCAACTGCAATTTCCTCAACAACCGGCACAACCACTTCCTCTACTGGCGCTGAGGCTTCATTTTGATCATCTTCGCGACGTTCTAGCACACGTTTTTTACGCACTTCCACTTGAATCGTGCGAGCTCGGCCCGTGCTATCAGTTTTTTTAATTTCTGTGCTTTGTTTGCGCACCAAGGTAATTTTGCTTTTTGGCGCACTGGCCGCGCCATGTTCTTTGCGCAAAAAATCCAGCAAAGCGGTTTTATCTGCTTCGTCCAATTTATCTTCCGAAGCAGCCTTATTTACGCCTGCGCTTTTTAGCTGTTCCAACAGCAAAGCCGTTGGCAGGCCTAGCTCTGCGGCGAATTGTGCTACGGTTGATTGTGCCATCTATACTGCTCCAGTTTTACTGCTATCTATTAAAAACTAACTTAAATGCTTCTCTTAAAAACAAACAAATACTATCTAAACCAAGGCGCGCGCGCTGTCATAATCAGCGTTTTTGCACGTTCTTCGTCCATAGCGGTCAGTTCGACAAGTTCATCGACCGCTAATTCCGCCAAATCTTCCATTTTAGAAACGCCCTTAGAAGCCAATAGATGTGCGGTTTTTTCATCCATGCCTTCCATTGTGAGTAAGTCTTCTGCGGCTTCTTCTACTTTTTCTTCTTTAGCAATTGCCTCAGTCAACAAAGCGGCACGCGCACGTGAGCGCAACTCATTAATGGTGTCTTCGTCAAACGCTTCAATTGCTGCCATTTCGGCCAATGGCACATAGGCGATTTCTTCTAGCGTGCTGAAGCCTTCTTGTACCAGAATATCCGCGACCTCTTCATCCACATCCAATTTTTCCATAAACAATTGGCTTACGCTAGAGTACTCGTCTTGATTTTTCTTAGCGGCTTCATCAACCGTCATAATGTTTAGCGTCCAACCAGTCAACTCAGAGGCCAAACGCACATTTTGCCCGCTACGACCAATTGCCAATGCCAACTGCTCTTCATCAACCACAACATCCATGCTGTGTGTATCTTCATCCACTACAATGCTAGAAACCTCTGCTGGCGCCATTGCATTAATCACAAACTGTGCTGGCTCCATGCTCCAAAGCACAATATCCACCCGCTCACCAGCCAATTCACCAGTGACTGCTTGCACACGTGAACCGCGCATACCCACACAAGTGCCCACAGGGTCAATGCGATGATCATTAGCTTTGACCGCAATTTTTGAACGCAAGCCTGGGTCGCGCGCTGCAGCGCGGATTTCCAATAAACCTTCTTCAATTTCTGGCACTTCCAGCTCAAACAAACGTTGTAAAAACTCTGGCGCAATGCGCGATAAAATGAGTTGTGGGCCACGGCCGCTACGTTCTACACGTGACATATAAGCACGCACACGGTCGCCTACGCGCAAGTTTTCTTTCGGAATCATTGATTCACGCGGCAAAATACATTCTAAACGCCCTACTTCTATCAAGGCATTGCCTTTTTCCATGCGCTTAATCACGCCAGTTACCAAGCTTTCATTGCGCGCTAAAAAGTCTTCTAAGATTTGCTCTCGCTCGGCCTCTCGCACTTTTTGCAAAATCACTTGTTTAGCAGCTTGTGCGCCAATACGACCAAACTCAATCGATTCTAGCGGCTCTTCGTAATAATCACCAATTTGACGACCTTTCGCATGTTCACTCTCTTCATCAAATTGGTATGCAGAACTTTCCAATAAATCATATTCCACATATTGCCAGCGTCTAAAGGTTTCGTATTCGCCTGTTTCGCGGTTAATTGAAACGCGAATGTCTGCATTTTCGTCATGTTTTTTCTTGGTGGCAGATGCTAAAGCCAGTTCTAGCGCGATAAAAATCACCTCTTTGCTCACGTTTTTTTCGTGGGCTAGGGCATCTACCAATAATAAAATTTCACGACTCATCACTTCTCTCCAGCTAAAAATATACTTTTAAATCAATGCATTAAAACTGCGGGCTTAAACGCGCTTTATCGATGTTTGATAACGCAAGCTGTTCGATTACGCCTTCACATTCAATCATTACTGCTCCTGCTTCTAATCCCCGCAAAATGCCTAAAAAATTCTTTCTTGTTTCCCTATTTTCTTGCATAACTGGCACACGTAATTTAATTTGTGCGCGCTCACCAACGAAACGCACAAAATCTGCCTCTTTTTTCAATACTCTGTCCATCCCAGGCGAGGAAACCTCAAGCCTATCGTAATCAATTGCATTTTCCACAGTCAACAAGTTACCAAGCTGATTGCTCACCAACACGCAATCATCAATATTTACGCTGTCTTTCATGTCTTTTGGGTTTTGTTTATCTATAAACACGCGCAACAATTTACCCCGATTCGAAACCTCGAGATCCACCAAGTCGTAACCCAACTGCATGACTGTTTCGTTTATCAAAGCGTGTAAATCTTGCACAAACATGACCCTTGTTACATTTTCTGCAGAAACAAAAAATGGGCATAAAGCCCATTTCACAGCGCGCATTATACCAATGAATTCAATCAATTGGAATGCCTTTTTCTACTATATTTTTTCGCTAGCTCAACTCATTTCTTCTGTTTTTTCGATTTTGTTGTTTTACTTTTTTGTTTCAACGTTTTTGGCTTTGCTTTGCCTGCTTGATTTTTGGCGCTAGTTTTCTTAGTTGGCATTGTTAATTTTGTGGGTTTTAACTGCTTGACAGGTGGCGCTTCTTTAGCTGCTAAGGTTGATTGTGGTAGCGGTTTTAAAGGTTTTTCTGCCTTGGTTGCGACGGTGCCATCATTTCTATCCGTCCCAACCAAGGATTTCACATCCATTAACACTGGCGTATGATGGTGCTCGTCAAAAGCCTCAAATAGCGAGCCTTTGACCGTAACTACTTTGCCTAAATTGGCATCTAATTGACCAAATTGTAATTTTGAAACTGCTAATTGCACTTCTGAGATGCGCTCATGCCCCAGCATCCAAGTTTCTTCTTTGGTAATGGTGCAAATGGGTGGCTTTAACACAATCGAATAGCTTGTCTCAGGCTCATCGCCAGCCTCAATACTAATAAAATTAGGCGCACCAGGGTAAACTCTAATTTGTAAAATGCCAATTAGGGTAACCATTGCGGGTTCGTATTTAAAGCATGCAATATCTACCAGCGCTGATGCCGCAGTGCTATTTAGCACAACCATTAGCATTAATGCGTATTTGGTGAAATTTTTCATTCAAATACCCATGATTTATCTTTCAAATTCAATACTGTTCCCCTGAAACCCTCGTCGCCATTGCCTCGTAGGGCATATGCTAATTTAATGATATTTTTGCAAACTTGCGCTTGCCTACTTGCGCTACAACCGTTGTGCCTTTGCTAAGTTGCAAGTTTTTATCTTCTACTTTTTGGCTATCGAGCTTTACGCCGCCCTGTTGAATGGCGCGTATAGCTTCACTGGTACTTTCTACCAAGCCTGCCATTTTTAGCGCTTGTGCAATGCCTACTGAGTCAGCTTCAATTGTTAGCGTTACTTCTGGCACTTCGTCTGGAATGCCGCCTTTTGCGCGCGTTTGAAAATCATTTAGCGCTTTTTCTGCGTCTCCTTGGCTATGAAAGCGGGTAACGATTTCTTGTGCAAATGCCACTTTTATATTGCGCGGATTAGCGCCTGCGGCAACTTTGGCTTTCCATTGGGCAATGGTTTCTAGGCTTTCAAACGAGAGTAGCTCGATATAGCGCCACATTAAATCATCGCTCACCGACATTATTTTGGCGAAAATAATCTCAGGTGCTTCTGCCACACCAATGTAATTTCCAAGCGATTTAGACATTTTATTTACGCCATCCAACCCTTCTAACAAGGGCATGGTGAGGACACATTGTTGAGCTAAACCTGCTTGCTTTTGTAGCTCGCGCCCCATCAGTAAGTTAAATTTTTGGTCAGTGCCACCAAGCTCAACATCGGCTTTTAGCGCAACAGAATCGTAGCCTTGCAATAACGGGTACATAAACTCGTGAATGGCTATGGGTTGGTTACCTTTGAACCGCTTCGAGAAGTCATCGCGTTCTAGCATGCGTGCCACGGTAAGGCTAGAGGCGAGCTTTAGCATGCCCGCTGCACCAAGTTCTGTGAGCCAACTGGAGTTAAAGACAATTTCAGTTTTATCTTTATCTAAAATTTTAAATACCTGTGCGGCATACGATTTGGCATTTTCTGCAACTTGCTCCTTAGTAAGTGGCGGGCGCGTTGCACTTTTGCCTGTTGGGTCACCAATCATGCCAGTAAAATCACCAATTAAAAATAATACGTGATGGCCTAAATCTTGAAACTGACGCAACTTATTAATAAGCACGGTATGGCCAAGATGCAGATCTGGCGCTGTTGGATCAAATCCCGCTTTAACTCTAAGCGGTTTTCCCTTTTTAAGTTTTTCAATAAGCTCAGCCTCAATTAACAGCTCGTCTGCGCCGCGTTTGATTATTGCTAAGGCCTGATTCAATTCAGTATTCACTTTGTGTCCGTTTAAAATGTATTGTTAACATTTGTTGTTTTTGGTTGAAACTAAAATTCTGTTAGTATGTTTTTGCTTGTAGGCAAAAAGCCGTTCATTTTAACGCAAAACAATATTCAATAGGCAGCGGACGCTCAATATGGCATCACAACTTTTCATTGGTATTATGTCTGGCACCAGCTTAGATGGTGTAGATGCTGCCTTATGTGAGTTCTCTGATGAAGGCTGCAAAGTGCTAAGCACACATTTTTTGGCTTATCCTGCTCACATTAAATCTGAACTACTCTCATTACACTTTCCCAGTGAAAATGAGTTGGAAAATGCCGTTTTGATGGCTAATCAATTAGCCCAGTTATATGCACAAACCACCAACGAGTTACTTAGCAAAAATAGCCTAAAATATAATAAAATCAAGGCGATAGGCTGTCACGGTCAAACCATCAGACATCGTCCAGAACATGGATTTACATTGCAAATCGGCAATAACGCTTTACTGGCCGAACTGACGAATATTAGCGTTGTAGCAGATTTTAGAAGTCGTGATATTGCTGCGGGAGGACATGGCGCACCTTTAGTACCAGCGTTTCACCAAGCCGTGTTTGGCAGCAATACAAAAAGTCGTGCCATTTTAAACATCGGCGGCATTGCCAACATCACTTATCTCGCAAAAACTGGTGAAGTGCTCGGTTTTGATTCTGGTCCTGGAAATATGTTACTAGATTGTTGGGCAAAACAAAAAATTAACGAAGACTATGATGCGAATGGCGATTGGGCTGCGACTGGTGTGGTTCACGATAGTTTTTTAAACCATATGCTTGCGGAGCCTTATTTTGCGGAGCCTCCGCCCAAAAGTACTGGGCGCGATTTATTTAACGAATTGTGGCTAAAGCAGCGAACTTTCCATCCACATTGCCGTCCACAAGATATTGCTCGCACACTTGTTGAACTAAGTGCACTAACTATCTCCAACGCCATATCTCAGTACTGCCCCGCTTTAGATGAGGTGTACGTTTGTGGTGGTGGGGCGCACAATGCCTTGCTGATGCAAAGACTTGCAGAACGAATAAAAGGCGCAACGCTTTTAACTACCGATACACTTGGTGTCGGCGTGGATTGGGTAGAAGCCGCCGCCTTTGCATGGCTAGCTAAACAAACTTTAGAAAATAAACCTGGCAACTTGCCAAAGGTCACCGGAGCTTCAGGCTTACGTGTTTTAGGTGCAATCTACCCCGCCTAAAATTTAGTTTAGAAGCCACGCACCATATTGTGCATATCAAATGCACTTTTTTTGTGCGGTAAAAATCACTGTTTTTTAAGTCATATAGGTTTGTGTGGCTTTATATCAACTTTTCCCTAGTTCATTGCGTATAATCACACTATTGACGTTAATAAAGAGTCACTTATGACCAAAAAACCTACCAAAGCAACAATCACCTTCGACAACGCAATAGCGCCTATCGAACTGCCAATGCTTTCTGGCACTTTAGGCAACGATGTGATTGATATTCGTAATTTGGGTAAACATGGCGTATTTACATATGATCCAGGCTTTATGTCGACTGCCGCCTGCAACTCAAATATCACTTTTATCGATGGTGAAAATGGGCTGCTGTACTATCGCGGCTACCCAATTGAGCAATTAGCTGAGCATTGCGACTTTTTAGAAGTTTCCTACTTATTGATGCATGGTGAATTACCCAATGCTGACCAACGGGCTGTATTTACTAAAATTATAAGCACTCATACGATGTTGCACGATCAACTCAGTAATGTTTTTCGTGGCTTTAGGCGCGATGCACACCCAATGGCGGTAATGATTGGCGTGGTGGGTTCAATGTCAGCGTTCTATTTTGACTCTATGGATGTTTATAACCCTCATCACCGTGAAATTTCTGCCTATCGTCTGCTCGCGAAGGTACCTACCATCGCAGCCTGGAGTTATAAATACAATCTAGGCCAGCCATTTATGTACCCAAAAAATAAATTTAACTATGCAGAGAACTTCATGCATATGATGTTTGCTACACCTTGTGATGAGTATGAGCCCAATCCAATACTAGCCAAAGCATTCGAAAAAATCCTTATTTTACATGCGGATCATGAGCAAAACGCTTCTACAAGCACGGTACGTCTAGTTGGCTCTAGCGGTGCAAATCCATTCGCAAGCATCTCGGCAGGCATCGCTTCACTTTGGGGTCCTGCACATGGTGGTGCAAACGAGGCCACATTGGAAATGCTAGAGCAAATTGGTGATGTGTCACGCATTGGCGAGTTTATTAAGCGCGCTAAGGATAAGTCAGACAGTTTCCGCTTGATGGGATTTGGGCATAGAGTCTACCGAAGCATGGATCCGCGCGCTGCCATTATGCAAAAAACTTGTTATGAGGTATTAAACGAACTTGGTTTGCATGACGACCCAATGTTTAAACTCGCTATGGAGCTTGAAAAAATCGCACTTGAAGATGAGTATTTTGTATCTCGCAAACTCTATCCAAATGTCGATTTCTATAGTGGCATTGTGATGCGCGCGATGGGCATTCCTAACTCCATGTTCACAGCAATTTTCGCGCTTGCCCGCACTGCTGGCTGGATTGCCCAATGGAGCGAAATGAACAGTGACCCCGAGCACAAAATTGGTCGCCCAAGGCAACTTTATATTGGTGAAAATAGACGCGAGTTTATACCGATTGAAAAGCGTTAGGAACTAAAACACGTTTGATTTATCATATTCTTATGGTTAATAAACTCAATCGCTATTTTGCTTGCTTGCTGTTGGTGCTTTTGCCATTACAAGCTTTGGCTGCGGCGAATATGTCCATTTGCAACAGCATGATGGAAACAGAATCTGCGCAACAAAAGACTGTGATGCCACATTGCAATATGCACATCAGCGATGCTACACAAAATGCCAAGCAACACTTGCCTCAAAAACAAAACGATAGCTGCAAAACTCACTGTGCTAGCCTTTGCGCAAGCTTGTGTGCAATGACGACCTTACCAAGTAATTTAGGCCTAGCAAACTTGCCCGCAGCTTCGAAAAAAATATTTTCCAGTCAAGTACTATACACTTCCATCTCCCTCGCAAGCCTGCAACGCCCACCCATACACCTTTCTTAAAATTAGCATTATTGCGTCCGCAATTTGCGACGTAAAGCTTACTTTTTAAGAAAGGAAATCCAATGTTATCGCAACAAAAAGTCGTGCTATTTGGCATGGCACTTGCAATGACCGTGCAATTCGCATCTGCTGGCCCCATGGGTTTTAAAGATTCATTCATGGCAATGGGTGACTTTAACAACAATTGGAGCGAAGTTTTTGCTAATTACGCCATAACGCCTCGAGATGCATTTGGCGTGGGCGCGACCTATATGCGAAGCGACGATAAAAGCAAAACGCGCACTTTAGAAGAACTGACCTACACACGGCTGATTAAGCGCTGGAACATGCCAGAGGCGCAAGCAAACTTTTGGTTTGTGGGTGGTATAGGCGCATTACAAGGCAAAGACAACGGTCAAAGTTTCGATAAAGTCATGGCCACACCTGGCGTGCAGTTTGACTACGAAACTACCCGCGTTTACGTTGCTGCTAATTATCGCTTTTATCGAGCCAATGATATTAATCATGATTTTGTGAGTGCACGGGCTGGCTTCTCTTTTTATGAATCCGATTACGATAAAACGCAACCTTGGTTCGTGCTAGAGGCGCGCAATATGAACGGTTTGAGCAACAAAATCGAAGTCACGCCCATGTTACGACTCATTAACAAAGACTTTTTTGTAGAGGCTGGCGTGAATAACTCACGCGAACCACGTTTTAACTTTATGTACATATTTTAAAAGGAATTTATCATGAAAAATCTATTACTCGTTTCACTTATTTCTGCCGCTTTATTTAGCCAAAACGCAATTGCAGTGCAAACTATTAAGGCCAATGTAAACGGTATGGTGTGTGCATTTTGCGCGCAGGGCATTGACAAGAAAATGCGCGCACTCTCGCAAACCAAGGATGTATACGTGAACTTAAAACAAAAAATAGTCGCTATTGAGTTAAAAGATGGACAAACCTTAAGTAACGACACCGTGAAAGATTTAATTAAAGACGCTGGCTATGACGTTACCAGCATAGAAATGAGTGACCACCCTGTTGCACATATTAAGGCCGAAATGGAAGGCAAGAAAGAGGCAAAATAATGGCTGAAACGCAAACGAATGAGCTTAACAGCTTAGCTAAAACCAAGGCAGCATCTGTACTTTCACTATTTACCAGTGGCGGCACTCTGATTTGCTGCGCCTTGCCCGCCACGCTTGTGGGTTTAGGCGCTGGCGCAGCTATGTCCTCGCTTGTTAGCAATGTGCCGCAATTGGTGTGGTTTTCAGAGCACAAAATCGGTGTATTTCTTTTTGCCGCATTGATGCTTTTAGCCTCTGGGGGATTGCAATGGCATGCTCGTAGCATACCCTGCCCAACCGACCCAGCACTTGCAGCAACTTGTATGAAAACGCGCAAAACTTCATTCCGTGTTTATGTGGTTTCAGTTGCGATATTTTTAGTTGGCGGATTTTTTGCCTTTATTGCCCCCTTAATAATTGCTTAATTTTTAATCATTAACTCAAGAACGCTACTGTTTCTATAAATGTAGAATTAACAGCCATAAAAAAGCCCGCAATTTGCGGGCTTTTTAACAAACAAAACTTAAACTGAGAACGAACTACCGCAACCGCAAGTAGATGTCGCTTGCGGGTTACGAATCACAAATTGCGAACCTTGCAAGTTATCTTGATAATCAATCTCAGCGCCCATCAAATATTGCAAGCTCATTGGATCTATCAGCAACGTGACGGTATCTTTCATTACTTGCGTGTCGTCTTCGTTTACTTCTTCTTCAAACGTAAAGCCATATTGAAAGCCTGAGCAGCCACCACCGCTAACAAAAACACGTAGCTTGAGATCTGGGGAGCCTTCCTCTTCAATCAACTCTTTCACTTTCTTTGCCGCATTATCCGTAAAAATTAATGGAGTGGGCATTGCTACTTCTGGCATATCAGTTAGTGTATTCATATCGTTTCCTTTACTTCAATAATGTATTTGAACATCAATCCATATCAATAGTTGCATTTTCTTCTAAATGCACTAATTTTCCATCAATCACTGCACCTGTATGCATCTCTAGCGATTTGTAGTGCAAATCTCCAGTAATGCGTGCTTTGGTTTGTAGTTCGATAAATTGGGCAGATTTTACAGGTCCTACCACGGTGCCATTCAATACAATTTTAGCCGCCGTCACCGAACCCTCAATGCGCCCATGTTCACTTAATATAATGGTGCTAGGCGAGCCTGGCTGTTCAAATACATTGCCACGAATCGTCCCATCTACACGCAAACCGCCACTAAATACCATATCGCCATCAATGCGTGTTTCTGCACCCACTAGCGTATCAATGCGACTATCAATCTTGTTTGTTCGTTTAAAAAACATAAATTCCATCCTGCTTATTTTAGCGAAACCGCTATTTTGGTTTTTTACCTAACATATTTTTGTAAAAAAATAAGTCCGCTTTTGTCTTAAGGCTCTCATCTTGAACGCTTGCGAGCTCTTTGGCAAGATTATTATTCGTGGCTAGCTCAACTTGTAACTCACGCTGGGCACCTATTAGTTTGGCTTCTAACTCTTTATTTTCAAGTGTTTTTTGCCTTAAATTTTCGCGTACCGTTTCAATATCGTCGCGATGAAGCATCCAATATGCTAGGCCAAAGCCTAGTGCCACAAACATAAGCGCTAATAGCCATTGAAAATACCATGGCCGATGCGAGCGCACAGCTACGTTTTTAGCGGTAAGGCCAAAGTGACGGCGAACTCTGCGACGAACTGGCTGCATTACGGTAACAACGGCACTACACACAAGCCGCTATTTTCCTCTAATCCAAACATAATATTCATATTTTGCACAGCTTGTCCTGCAGCCCCTTTTACCAAGTTATCTTGCACCACCAACACAGTCAAATAACCTTCCATTTGCTTGTGCAATGCAATTCGCAAATGGTTAGAACCCCGGGTTGAACGAGTTTCTGGCAAACTGCCAGCAGGCATAACATCCACAAACTGCTCCTTTGCGTAACGCTTCTCATACAACGCTTGCACCTGAGTAAGTTCAACATTTGACGATAATTTTACGTAAATTGTCGATAACATACCCCGAATCATCGGAATTAAATGTGGCGTAAAAATAAAATCAAGCTTCGTGCCCGCCAATTGCATTAATTGTGCGTGAATTTCAGGATGATGCCGATGCCCTGCTACACCGTATGCTTTCATATTATCGCTGGCCTCCGCAAATAAGGTCGCAACTTCAGCCTTTCTACCAGCACCTGAAACTCCAGACTTTGAATCTGAAATAATAGGCACCGAGAAATCGATTAAGCTCTTCTCCAATAGAGGTGCCAAACCCAATAATACCGTCGTCGGGTAACAACCTGGGTTACCAATAACGTTAGCAAATTTGATTTTTTCCCGATTAAGCTCAGGAATGCCATACACTGCATTTTTAAGAATTTCTGGGCAAACATGTGGCAGTTTGTACCATTTTTCAAATGTATCAGTATCTTGCAATCTAAAATCCGCTGCTAAGTCAATTAGTTTAACCCCTGCATTTAGCAAAGCTTTTGCCTGACTCATTGCCACACCGTGCGGCGTTGCAAAAAACACCACATCACATTGAGTCAAATCAACAGTCGCAGGATCGCTAAACGTCAAATCAACAAAATCTCGTAAACTTGGAAACATCTCAGCGATTTTCATACCTGCTTCGCCACGAGAAGTCACCGCAACAATTTCTGAATAAGGATGAATTGCGAGCAAACGTAACAGCTCAACACCGGTATAACCTGTGCCGCCGACAATGCCAATTTTTAATTTTTTACTTGCCATATACTTGATGATAACAAAATTTACTATAACCAAAACAAAAAAGGCCGCAATAGCGACCTTTTTACAATCTTGACGCTTAAAAAATTAGCGTTTAGAGAATTGTTTACGACGACGCGCTTTGCGTAAACCCACTTTTTTACGTTCTACTTCACGCGCATCACGTGTTACAAAGCCAGCTTGTGATAATGCGCTTTTCAAAGCTGCATCATAATCAATCAAAGCACGTGTAATACCGTGACGAACTGCTCCAGCTTGACCTGATTCACCACCACCAATCACGTTTACCATAATGTCAAAACTGGCTGTGTTGTTGGTCAATTCTAAAGGTTGACGCAAAATCATGCGTGAAGTTACGCGTGAGAAATATTCGTCTGCCGGCTTATCGTTTACCACGATATTACCTTTACCAGATTTTAAAAATACGCGCGCTACTGAACTTTTGCGGCGGCCTGTACCATAATTGTATTTACCGATCATGAGTCTTATCCTTAAATCGTCAACGCTTGAGGTTGCTGCGCTGTATGCTCATGCTTATCACCTGCATACACTTTTAATTTTTTCGCCATTGCATAACCCAATGGACCTTTTGGCAACATGCCTTTTACCGCTTTTTCTAATGCACGACCTGGAAACTTATCTTGCATTTTTGAAAATGTTGTCGTGCTAATACCACCTGGGTAACCTGAGTGGCTGTGGTATAACTTACCGTTAGCCTTTTCACCAGTTACTTTAATTTTGTCCGCGTTAATTACTACAATATAGTCACCAGTATCACAATGCGGTGTATAAATTGTTTTATGTTTGCCACGTAAACGGTGCGCGCATGCGCTTGCCAAACGACCTAGTACAAGGTCAGTGCCGTCGATTACGAACCAATCGCGCTTTACTTCATGTGCTTTTGCTGAAAAAGTTTTCATATCAAACTACCAATAATTAGTGCTATTTAAATTCAAGAGGGCGGATTATATGCTTTTGCGGGTGAACATGTCAAACAAATTAAGTATGCTATTGCATGTTTTTAAAATAAGGGTGATTATTACATTTAGAATTCTTCTATACTAACTGGCATGCCATTTGCTTAATAAAATTATACATATACAAAATAGTGGGTTACAAACTGATTATTTATTGTAAAAAATATTTGGCTAGGAAAATGAATATGCAAAACAACTTAAAACTTAAGCGTGCTGTGGCTATTGCCCTTGGTGTGTTGGCTTTGGGTTTTCAACAACAAGCGTTGGCAATTGGCTTAGGCGATATCAGCGTTCAGTCGCATCTTGGGCAAGCGTTTCGTGCAAAAGTAAAAGTCTTAAGCGCAAGCGATTTAAAGTTAGAAGATGCAAATGGTTCAACCTGCTTTAAATTGGGTACAAACGAAGACGGCAACACATTAACTGGTGTAAATTTTAAGCTTAGTGCCATTGCAAATGATGAAGCCACTCTGACGCTTTCAACCTCACAAGTTGTAAATGAGCCAATTTTAAATTTAGCCATCGTCACTGAATGTGGTAGTGCCGTGCGTCGTGATTATGTTGTGCTTTTAGATCCAGTATTCAATGCAGAATCTGAAAAAATAACTGACGAAGCAACAATTCCTGTAGCCGAAACAACCGTTACAAAGGTTCAAAAATCTACTAAAAAACAACGTAAATTGTCTGATACTGATACCAATTCTAGTCCTGTTAAAAAAAATCGTAATAGCAAAAAATTTATTAAAAACAATTCATTATCTACCAGTGATAATTCAAATATTGTATTACACGTGCCTGGTGGCAATGAAGCTAATAGTAACCATACAACGGAAAAGAGTTTACAAAAATCGAACCAGCCACGACTTTCCATTTCAGGTGGAGACGCTAGCGATGCTCCTTTGATTACAAACAAATTGCGCCTAGATAAACAACTCACTTTTACACCAGACCCAAACGCGCAAGCCCCTGTGGTTGATGCCGACTTAGAAGATGAAATGACTGCGATGAATAACCGGCTAGCGCATCTTTCGGCACAAGTGTCTATGCTACAAAACCGCAATTTATCACTTGAGTCTGAAAATAAATTAAAAGCACAAGAAATTGCTGAAGTAAAAGTATCCGAGAATAAATTTCGCTGGATTGGTTATGCTTTAGGCGGTGCTTTGTTATTAGTGAGCTGGCAACTTCTCAGAAAATGGTGGTGGCGCCGTGAATACGAAAAACAAATGGCAGAAATTGAGGCGGTTAAACCAATCCAAAATACGGCTGAAGATGACTTTACTCTTGATAGCCAAGATGAACATGTAGATGACAAATCGCGTCAAAATTTAAACAGCGCTGTCGATAAATCGTCAAAAGAGCAGGCTGAATTTGAGCCATTGGAAAATGATAAGCAACCAATCGTCATTGACGAAAACGCTTATGATTTGTCTATTTTAGACCACGCCGACGTATTTTTGTCACATGGTCGCACGTCCTTAGCAATTCAACTTTTGCAAAATCACTTGTTAGACCATCCAAAACAATCTATCACCATTTGGCTTTTCTTGCTTGATTTGCTTGCTAAAGAGAATTTACAAGCCGTTTATGAGCAAACTGCGCTTGAATGTAAAGAACATTTTAATATCAAGATTGCTGATTTTGCGAAGGGCGACAAAACCTCAAACCATAACTTAGAGTCTTTCCCACATTTAGCTGAAGGTTTAGAGCAGGTATGGGGCACGCCAGCATCAGTAGTGTATTTAGATGATTTAATTTATAACAATCGTTTAGAGCCACGCGCCGGCTTAGATAAAAATCTCATTGAAGAGTTGCTTTTACTGAAATCCATTGCGCAGGAAAATGTTAATTCGGCTGAAGTGATTCAGTTAGATGAGAAAAAAGTTGCGATGCAAGAACAGAAGGAAGCATTGGTGGCTGCAAAAAAGGCGGAAAAGCTGCAAAAGATGGATGAAGCTTTCACGCAAGAGCAAGCCAAAGCCAAAGCAGGTGAAAAGCTATACGAATTTAACTTGGTGGAATGGAAGTAAATAGGTGGAATGAAACTAATTAGATTTTGTTGATTAGATAATACTCAACGACTAAACCTACAAATATCACAAATCCAATCCAATTGTTGTGCAAAAACGCATTAAAGCAATCAGCTTTAATGCGTTTTTTTATTCTATCATATTGCCCCAAAGCCAGCCCTGATGCAGACCCCAATCCAATGTAATATGCAGCGCCAAAACTCAACACGCTACCCACATAAAACAAAATACTTATCATAGCCACATAGCTCAACATAATAGCAAGCACATCATTTTTGCCAAAAAATAGCGCCGAAGAGTGAATGCCAATTTTGATATCATCATCCCTATCCACCATTGCATATTGTGTATCGTAAGCCACGGCCCAAAGCACATTTGCCGCAAGCATCCACCAAGCCATTGGCGGAATATAATCGTTCATGGCACTAAATGCCATGGGAATGCCAAAACCAAATGCTACGCCCAAATAGGCCTGAGGAATGACAAAGAATCGCTTAGTTAGTGGGTATGTAGCAGCCAAAAATAACGCGGCTACCGATAGCAAAATTGTGGTTTTGTTCATTAAACAGACTAATAAGAACGCCACTAAACATAGGCACGCAGCCAATAAATACGCCTCTTTTACACTCACCTCCCCCGTTGCCAATGGGCGATTTTTTGTGCGCTCTACCAAGCCATCATATTTGCAATCAGCAATATCATTCATTACGCAACCTGCACTGCGCATCAGCACAGTACCCGTCACAAAAATCAGTACGAGAATCCAATCAGGTTTGCCACGGGCAGCTATTAACAAGGCCCACAAGGTTGGCCACAATAACAGCAAAATACCGATTGGTTTATCTAAACGCATTAAGCGCTCATATGCATCCAATTTTTTGGCCAAGTCTTCGATATTCATTTTAAAATTTGTGGCAAAAATACTTCAGTGACTAGGATTTTAGCGCGTTTTAATTGAAACACAGAGCGACGCGCCCATAGCATTTTAGGTTGAATATCGAAATGCCCTGCGACTTGCATGGAGATTGGGTGCTGGCGTGATAGTTTTTTGTATTCTAAGGGCGAGCGCTTGACTTTAGGATTTGCAAATAAAGTAGCGCCTAGCGGCTTATTGCCAAGCCTGCCGAGCTTATTCCATGCCCCTTTCAGCGCACTTCTCGGAAGCACACTATGCGCGAAAACAACGGGCTGATGATTACCCAGCAGCAACACATCACGAATCAGCGCATGTTGATTTGGCTTAAGCTTCAATAAACCTTCCTCTTCCTTCGAAGGCTTGGCGTTTGTTAAACGTATTTTTTTCACCAAAAAATCTGAATAACGCTGCTGTAAACGCGCGGTTAGAGAACCATTGTCAATCAGCCAATGTCGATATTGCTGGCTAAACATTGGTTTTTTTAGCCATTTTTTTCGATGTGAAATGTGTTTAATTTTCATTGTTTACACTTTTACTAACTCTGCACCTTGGCTCAACCAGCGTCGCAAATGAGCATCTACGGCTAGTGGATGCTCACGTAGCAGGCTATCCGCTATATCTTTCGCACTTTCTAGCAAATCGGCATCACGTTCTAAATCGGCAATTTTTAGCATGGGAACGCCACTTTGACGGGTACCTAAAAACTCACCTGGGCCGCGTAAATGCAAATCTGCCTGCGCAATTACAAAACCATCGTTACTTTCATAAATCACTTTCAATCTTGCACGCGCAGTTTCAGAAAACTGTTTTTTTGAATACATTAATATACAGGTACTTTTTGCTGCGCCTCGACCCACACGGCCCCTAAGTTGGTGTAACTGGCTCAAACCCATTCGCTCCGCATGCTCGATAATCATCAAACTCGCGTTTGGCACATCCACGCCAACTTCAATCACTGTGGTAGCGACCAAAAGTTGAATTTCGCCAGCGCTAAATTGCTGCATAACCACCTGCTTTTCAGCAGGTTTCATGCGGCCATGCACAAGGCCAACCCGTAAATCTGAAAAATTTTCCTTTAAATTTTCAAAAGTTTCTGTGGCTGTTTGTAATTGTAACGCCTCACTTTCCTCGATAAGCGGACACACCCAATAGGCTTGACTACCCGCAATGCAGGCCTCGCGCACGCGCTGCAAAATCTCATCGCGGCGTTCATCCGAAACTAACTTGGTCGTAATCGGCGTGCGGCCGGGTGGCAACTCATCTATGACAGAAACATCTAAATCTGCAAAATAGCTCATTGATAATGTGCGTGGAATAGGCGTGGCGGACATCATGAGTTGATGCGGCTCGGGCTCGCCCTTTTTGCGCAAAGCTAGCCGCTGTTGCACGCCAAAGCGATGTTGCTCATCAATAATTGCAAGCCCAAGTTTATTAAAATTGACTGCATCTTGAAACAACGCATGCGTGCCAATGGCAAGCTGAGCGCGGCCGCTGGCGATATCTAGCAACGCAGCCTCTCTTTCTTTTTTACCCTGACTACCCGATAGCCAAGCGATTTGAATATTCAAAGGCATCAGCCATAATTCAAACTTTTTGAAATGCTGTTCCGCCAAAATCTCCGTCGGCGCCATCAGTGCAACTTGCCAGCCCGACTCAATCGCCTGTAAAGCTGCCATGCAAGCCACAATAGTTTTGCCGCTACCTACATCGCCTTGCAACAAACGCTGCATGGGGTGTGGCCGTGTTAAATCGATACCAATTTCTAATGCAACTTTTTGCTGTGATTGCGTCAGTGAAAATGGTAATGACTTTAATAGCTTTGTAATTAGTGTTTTAGAGGATGCCATGGCAGGCGCATCAATACTGGCTCTCAAAGCATAATGTTTACGCATAGAGAGTTGTTGTGCTAACAACTCATCAAAAGCCAAACGTCGCCACTCTGACGTTGAACGTGTTTCTAGTGCAGTCAAATTAACATCTGGTGCAGGGTGATGCAAGTTGCGGATACTTTGTGCAAAGCTAGGTAGGTTAAGCTGTTGATAAACCACCGCTGGCAGCGTTTCTGCATGCACATCTCGCGCTAGTGCAGTCTCTATCGCCTTAGATAATGATAGTTGTGTAAGGCCTGCGGTTGTTGGGTAAACTGGGGTAAGTTGCTCACGCACTACCGTATTTTCTGTCGCGGCTTTGCATTGTGGATGCACCATCTCATAACCGAAAAATCCATGGCGAATATCACCATAAACACGCAATTGGTTACCCACTTTTAATTGATTGATTTGACTTGGATAAAAATGCAAGAAGCGCAGTGTAAGCTGCCCGCTAGCATCCTCAAGCCTTGCTATAAGCGCCTTGCGCGGCTTATAACTCACCTCTGCATGGACAATTTCGCCCTGCACTAGCGCCGATTCGCCTAAACGCAAATCACGTATGGCCAAAATGCGCGTTTCATCGATATAACGCAAAGGTAAATGCAGAATTAAATCTTGAAGCGTATGCAAGCCAAGCTTGGCAAGATTAGTAATTAGCGGTTTTGAGAACGCCTTGATTTCTGCAAGTTGGGACAATTTTTATTTTAATCAACTTCCATCACGCCATCGGCTTCGACTAAGGCACCTCGCGGAAGTGAAGCTACTCCCACGGCGGCACGTGCAGGGTAAGGCTGAGTGAAGTATTCGGCCATGATGGTGTTTACCAATGCGAAATTAGCTAAGTCGGTGAGAAAAACATTAAGTTTTACAATATCACCCATACCACCTCCAGCTGCTTCGGTGACGGCTTTTAAATTACTAAACACACGATGCACTTGTGCCTCAATACCTTCTACCAGCTGCATCGATGCTGGATCTAAGCCAATTTGGCCTGATAAGTAAACCGTGTTGCCAACTTTGACAGCTTGCGAATAAGTGCCGATGGCAGCAGGTGCTAAATTCGAGCTGATAATTTGTTTCGACATTCCTAAATTCCTATTGGGTTAATTTCGGTTAATGGCAGCCAATACATCTTCCTCGTTGCTGGCCAAATGAGCATCGTATGCAGGTAACACATCGGCCACAATACCAAGTTTTTTCCATGGCGCATGCGGAGTTTCACAAGAGGTTTTTGGCACAAATGACGATTCTTCCACCAGCGCCATTTTGTGGATATAACGTGGACAGTTGGGAAATGTCTCGCGCACTTTTACCCGAACTATCACTTTAGCTTCTGGCCAGTGGCTGAGCAAAGCGTCATTTTTTGTAATACTTGCCAAGCCATTCACTCTCACGCGTGCCTGACGATTGAAATCAATAAATAATAGACCAACTTGACCATTTACCATGACGTTGCCTGCCGACATAAACATACCGTTTCCATCGTAAATCGGGAAAGCCAGCGTATTTTCATCCACCACCTTGACCAAGCCTGGATTGCCGCCCTTATAAGAGCAATTAGCTTGCCCTTTATCATCCACCGTAGCAAGAAAAAACATATTTTGCGCTTCGATAAATTCCGCATCAGGTGGTGAAATCATCGGTGCAATAATACCTGCTTGCAGCCTATCTGCTAGGCGACGCGTATCAAACTCATCTTGCAATTGACGGTTACCTGCATTGAAATACTCTGACATTTTTCTCTCCCAAAAAAACTAGTGAATTTTTTCTTCGTTGTAACTACCTTTTACGCGGCTAATACGCACCACATCTGGAATTTTACGCAAATTGCGAATTAAATCAGCCAAATGTACGCGATTATGTACCTGAACAGTGAAGTCTACATTGCTATATTGGCTTCCATCGGCTTCTTCTACGTTGACGCTATCAATGTTTGATTGAGCCTCAGCGATACCAGCGGCAATTTTAGCCAACATGCCTGTTGCATTGATCACCACAATACGCAAGTTGACCTTAAACAAGCGCATATTGTCAGTGTCCCAATCCACATCCAACCATTTGTCTGGGTCGAGCTTAAATTTGCGAATTGAAGGGCAGTCGTGAGTGTGAATCACCAAGCCTTTATCTTTATTAATAAAACCCAAAATCGGGTCGCCCGGAATAGGCCTGCAACATTGTGCAAACTGCACCGCCATGCCCTCAGTGCCACGAATTGTTATCGTATCGAGCGGTTTCGTAAACTTAGTTTTATTGTCTGCCAAAGCATCTTGACCGCTAGCGAGCAACTGGTGAGCAACCATTAAACTGAGGCGTTTACCTAGACCAATATCCGACAAAATTTCAGATTTATCCTTAGCGCCATAATCTCGCATGATTTTTTTCCATTGCTTATCAGTCACATCGGTTGGGTCGACATGCAAAGCGCGCAATGCAATGTTCAAAATGCGCTCGCCCATGTGTGCAGATTCTGTAACTTGAATCGATTTTAGAAAATGTCGAATATGCGAACGTGCCTTGCCACTCACAACATAATTTAGCCAAGCAGGGTTTGGCTTAGCGAGTGATGAGGTCACAATTTCCACGTGATCGCCATTGTGCAACTCAGTGCGCAACGGCGCTTGTTCGTGGTTTATTTTTACCGCGACACAGCAATTGCCTACATCGGTATGCACTGCGTAAGCAAAATCTACAGCGGTAGCACCTTTGGGAAGCGCAAGAATATTGCCTTTGGGGGTAAACACATAAACTTCATCAGGAAACAAATCGACTTTGAAGTGCTCCAAAAACTCGTAGCTATCATCGCTCTCTGTTTGAATTTCTACCAAACGTTGTAGCCATTGATGCGTTTGTTGCTGCAGTTTTGTTAGATGCGCATCCGTAGTTTTATATAGCCAGTGGGAGGCAACACCTGCCTCAGCGATTTTATGCATCTCGGTGCTACGAATTTGCACTTCAATTGGCGTACCAAACGGACCGAATAAAGCAGTATGCAAAGATTGATAGCCGTTAGCTTTAGAAATGGCAATATAGTCTTTAAATTGACCTGGAATGGGCTTATAAAGCGCGTGCAAGCTACCTAATGTTAAATAACAAGTTGGCGCATCCTTCACCAACACCCTAAAACCATAAATATCGTTAATTTGCGATAATTTAATAGTTTTACCTGTCATCTTCTTGTAAATGCTGTAAACGTGTTTTTCTCTTCCATCAACGGTAGCTTCAATTTTTGCGTCATTTAACTGCTTTTCAATCGCCTCTAAAATTTTGCTAATCACTTCCTTACGATTACCGCGCGCGGTTTTAATCGCCTTAGCAATTACTTTATAGCGATTTGGATATAGGTACTTAAAGCTTAAATCTTCCAACTCTTGGAAAATTGGGTTAAGCCCTAGACGATTGGCAATCGGCGCATAGATGTCTAAGGTCTCATGTGCAATACGCTTTTGCTTGTCTGATTTCATTGCATCTAAAGTTTGCATATTGTGCAAACGATCTGCCAGTTTCACGAGAATCACACGAACATCTTGGCTCATTGCTAACAGCATTTTGCGAAAATTCTCTGCCTGCGCCTGTGCTGCAGTTTGTTGCTCAATTTTATCTAACTTAGTGAGGCCATCTACCAAATCTGCTACTTGCTTACCGAATTGCTCACTAATTTCGGTGGTGGCCACTCCCGTATCTTCCACCACGTCATGAAGTAACGCAGCAATTAACGTAGGCACATCCAAATGCAATTTGGCTAAAATACAAGCCACCGCTACCGGGTGCGAAATATAGGGCTCGCCAGAATGGCGGGTTTGCCCAGAATGAGCGAATGCGGCATAACGGTACGCCGCCCACACTAGCTCTATATCCGCTGGCGAGAGATATTCTTTAAGTAAAAGGGTAAGTTGCGATGTTTCCGTGTCTGCTGGCAACATGGGTGGCTCAGCAGGTTGGTACGGTGGATGAATTTCCGCTGATGATTTAATCGCGGTTTTCGACATAATCGTTACATTTAAATCTTACGCGCCACCGCGTTTTAAAATTTCTAATCCAACTTTACCAGCAGCAATTTCACGCAAAGCAATCACTGTAGGCTTATCACGCAAGCCATGCATGTTAACTAAGGGGTCAGAGCCATTTGCAATTTGGCGTGCGCGATAAGCAGCCACTAAAGTCAATTGGAAACGATTCGGAATATTTTCTAAACAATCATCTACAGTAATACGTGCCATTAAAAAATCCTTATCTATATGTTTTATAATAAAAAATCAGGTCAACGCTTGAATTAGCGCTTCGTGGCGCTGAGTTTGAATATTGAGCTTGAGGCGCTGCGCACGAATTATTGCTGCTAAATCCTGTAAGGCCTCATTAAAATTATCGTTGATTGTAACATAATCAAACTCGACTATATGCCTCATCTCTTCACGAGCCGCGTTTACTCGCCTTGTAATGACTTCTGCACTGTCCTTGCCGCGGCTATTCAGACGCTCTTTTAAACTTTCTACTGACGGCGGCAGAATAAAAATACTCGTCGCTAGTGGATAAATTTTGCGCACTTGAGCCGCACCTTGCCAATCAATTTCCAAAATTACATCGGCACCAGCCTGCAAGGCTGAATCCACGGTAATCTGTGAGGTGCCATATTTTGCTCCATGTACATCCGCACTCTCTAAAAAACCGCCTACATTTAGAATTTCTAAAAATTGAGCTTCGCTGACAAAATGATAGTCCGCATCGTTTACTTCTCCTTCACGAGGCGCCCGCGTAGTGTGTGAAACTGATTTTTTAAGCTGTGAATCCTGTGCCAAAAGCGCGTTAACCAAGCTGGTTTTGCCTGCACCAGAAGCAGCTGTAATGATAAATAAATTACCTTGCATCACTAAACATTCCCTTACTAACACCAATCTGGACTTGGTAGCGCCGAAAAAACTTCTTTTAAACCTTCACTCCAGCCTTTTCTCACGGTAGCATAATATGGATCATTCTCCGTGATACGTTTTTTGCAATCCGCATGTAAACTGTCTGTTCTGTAAATCAACAAATCAATCGGCGCAGAGACCGATACATTGCTACGTATGGTTGAATCAAAAGAAATCAGCACACATTTCACCGCATCCATCATTTCACTATTGTGCTTCACCACTCTATCAATTATTGGTTTGCCATATTTGGTTTCACCACTTTGAAAATATGGGGTTTCTGAACATGTTTCAATAAAATTACCAGCGGCATACACGTTAAATAAGCGTGGTTTTTCACCTTGAATTTGGCCCCCAACTAAAATGCTCGCATTAAATTCAATGCCATGCTTCTCTAAATGCTCACCATCACGCTGATGCACTGCTCGCACAGCCTCACCTACCAAGCCTGCTACCTCAAACATCGACTCTGCATTGTAAAGATTCGCTTGCGGCTTACTTTTTGTCTTTAGATTTTTTGCTTTTTCCGCAAGCAAGTTAACCACCGATTGCGTAATAGCTAAGTTTCCCGCAGTTAGCAACACAATGACGCGTTCGCCTTTTTGTTCAAACACATGCATTTTGGGCGCTGTCGAAACCTGATCTACACCGGCATTTGTGCGGGTATCTGAGGCAAATAACAAGCCTTGTTCTAGCAATAATCCTACGCAGTAAGTCATAGATGTGATTAAGATTTTTGAATTGAGACATCATACCATTTTGCTGATGTCTGAATGAATAGTGAAAATATAATTTTTACATGAAGCCTGCTGCTTCAGTCAATTTGGCTACGTTTTCTTTGGTGAAAAAACCATCAAAATCACCATACCGTTGAACGTATTCGATAATAAGCGAAGAGTGTTCTGAAGCGTTTGAAAAAATTTGTTTTAACCCTTGTTCTTTCGAGCCAATCACATCCAGCAAGAAGCCTTTTCCATTTTTAGCTATCGACTCCACCACCATTTCGATATTTTCTTTGTCTTGGGTTTCACCATCTTTTACCGAAATCGCCATGTGATGCAAACGTGGCCCGTAGTTGCGTACAAAGGTTTCTGTGGGCGAAGGAAGTTTCTCTAAATGGTTTATAAAATAAGGCGTGTTATTGGCCGTGAACACTTTTGCGGGACTTTTTGATTCCGCTATACCATGCGCGCTTTTAGAGACATTGGTAGATGAATTTTGGTCTTTAATGTTATAGGCGCCCCAAAAATAATAGCTCGACCAAGACAAATATTCCAAGATAGCTACTTCTCGATTTTGGCTATACACGCGCGTAGCAAGGTGATCGATAGGTAGCATTAAATCGCCGATTCCTAGTTTAGTTTGGAGGCTTTTAGATTTTTCATATGCGGCTTGCACATCAGGTCGAATAACACTGACACCCAGCGAATAAACCCGTAACTCGTTCGGTTGACGTTCTAAATATCCCACAATGTTGTGCGTATAAGGTGAGGGCTTACTCACTGCCACATTGCCTGGTAACTCTAACTTGCGCACTTCATCTTGGCTGAAAAACCTAAATTCTCGCTGCTGCTGAAGCTTCACCACATCGTGCAAATCTGTCACCCGAATAATCTCGCCCATATAACGGCTATTTGGTTTTTTTGCACCTACTGGATAAATTTCGTTTAGGCTTCGGAAAATACCCCTAAAATTCGGGTCTTTCACCTCGCGCAACAAAATATCGGGTGAATCTACATCGATGCGCAAAATATGCGTCCAATGTTTTTCGGTCTCTAATGTCACCAAATAATGGTAGGGTGTCATTAACGCTAGTTCCGCCACATATTCAATAGAGTGCTCAGGGTCTACTGATATCATAAGTGCATCAATTTCTTGCACCATATCGGTTAAACCCATATTGTCACGCTCTTCTAATAAACGGATTAAATTTTCTTCGAAAAACGATGAGTTTTCTTTATCGCCGTGGCGGCTAAAATTGAGTGATTTTGATTTCATAAACTTATTGCTGAATTTGTTGTGCTTGCACAAGCAGTGCATCTGCGCTTAACTTTTGATGTTGAAACGATTTTTTACCTTGCTGATTTACGGTAACGCTACTTGCCATACCTTCCACTCCACCACCAGCGCGCATGCCGCTTACTGGGCTAGCACCGCGATAATCCAGTGCCGTGGCTAATCTAACATGGGTTTCATTTGCGCGGCAGCCATTCGAAACATCGATACTTTGCCAAGCTTCATTTACCCATGTGTCCACCCAAGCATGCGTTTGCATTAAGCTGCCATCTTCAGTAAATAAGTAACCACTCACATAGCGCGCGGGGTAGCCTAGGCTTCGACAACAAGCAATAAAAACATGTGCATGATCCTGACAAACGCCCTTTTCTAATCGAAAAGCTTCAGTAGCGGTAGTATCTACCTGCGTCGCGCCTTTAAGGTACTCCATTTTGTCGCGCAAGCTAAACATCATTTCCTCTATGGGCTTGCCTTTAAATTGTTGCGCAAATGACATAATGGCACTGTCAGCTTCGGTCAGCTCGGTACTTCTCAGATAACTTTCTAATGGCAGAGGTTGGTGTTGACTGACATTACTTACACCAGTTTCTACCTCACCAGTAACCATCACATTTAACATTTGGTGTGGTTGGTCAATTACCAGTGTGTGCGAGGTATTACCAAATGCATCTTCAAAGGCATGCAGCTGTCCATTGACTTTAATATCCCAATGTCGCACGTGCTGGCCCATGCCATTTTGCGGCGTAAGCCTAAGCTGCTGAATGGTGTATGCCACCATTTCGCTATAAACATATTGGGTTTGATGTTCGATATTTAAGCGCATAAATCTTCTTTAATCGTTAACTAACTGGTTGCGCTAAAAAAACTGCGTTGTATTTCTTCGCCTAGTAATTGATTGGAGCGAATAAAACGTTGCAAAAAGTCATTTAGTCCTTGTTGCACTATATCTTGCACCTTGCCGTAATGCAATTTGGCATGTAACTCGCCTGCTAGCCGCTTAGTTTCTATTTGGCGGCTGCCTGCCAATTGCTCAATAATCGGCATAATTTCATCGTAACATGCATGCAAAGAGCGGGGCATATCGTGCCTTAACACCAGCAAATCTGATACTTTAAGCGAATCAATCGCGTCGCTATAAATTTTTTGGTAAGCCTGAAACGCAGATACTGACCTTAACACCGCGCTCCACTCGTAATAATCTTCATGGCCGCCTTTTTCTTCTTGCAATGGCATTAAATAATCGTATTTATTACTAAGCAAACGTGCCGTATTATCAGCGCGTTCGATAAAAGTCCCTAGGCGCACGAAGCTAAACGCTTCATCTCGTAACATGGTGCCAAAACACACGCCTCTAAATAAATGAGAGCGTGCTTTTACCCAATCACAAAACTCGCTTAAGTCGGCCATAGTAAGCTCGGTATGTAAAAACTGGTCAAACTCCAACCACAATGTATTGATGTTTTCCCAAGTTTCTGTAGTCATGGTCACCCGCACCGAACGTGCATTCTCGCGAGCGCTACGCAATGCTGAGTAAATGCTGGAAGGATTGTTCATGTCCATCGTCAGATGTTTAATCACATTGGTGGGCGTAGTCTCGCCATAATCGCGCTCGTAAATGGGGAAATTGCCTGCAATCTCTAACACCGATTGCCAAATATCTGCGTTGCTGCCTGTGCTTGTGGGCACAAGCGACATGCTATACGTCACATCCAAAACTCTAGCAACGTTTTCAGCGCGCTCAATATAGCGTGCCATCCAATATAAGTGAGCTGCGGTGCGGCTTAGCATGTAACAACTTCTTTAAGTTCTTGTTTTATTTTTTTGCCAATTTCAGCCGCGGACACATCGTCTCGCTCTAGTACCCAAGTATCTTTGGTGCCACCGCCTTGCGATGAGTTAACCACAAGCGAGCCTTTTTTAAGGGCAACTCGGCAAAGGCCACCTGGCACGACGCTTACCGTTTTACCTGACAAGACAAATGGTCTCAAATCAACATGGCGCGGTGCTATACCTTCTTCCACTAAGGTTGGGCAAGTGGAGAGCGCAAGTGTTGGCTGAGCAATATAATTTGCAGGTTTTGAGAGAATACGTAATTTAAATTCTTCTAGTTCTTTTTTGCTAGCGCTTGGGCCAACCAACATCCCGTAGCCGCCAGAGCCATGTACCTCTTTCACAACCAGTTCGTGCAAGTGAGCTAAGGTGTAGGCTAAATCATCCTCTTTGCTTAGCTCGTAGGTTGGAACATTTTGCAAAATAGGCTCTTCACCCAAATAAAATTTAATCATCGCAGGCACATGAATATAAGTTGCTTTATCATCTGCCACGCCTGTGCCTACGGCATTTGCAAGGGTAACTCCGCCGTTGCGATAGACTGATAATAAGCCCGGTACGCCCAACATTGAGTGCGCTTTGAATACCAACGGGTCAATGTAATCATCATCAATACGGCGATAAATCACATCGACGCGTCTTGGGCCTTCGGTCGTACGTTTATATACGGCATTATTGCGTACAAATAAATCTTGGCCTTCTACTAGCTCAATTCCCATTTGTTGCGCTAGAAACGCATGCTCAAAATATGCGCTGTTGTAAGCACCTGGTGATAATAAAACGACTGTCGGATCTTGATTTCCCGATTGCGCAACCGAACGCAAGTTATTTAATAACACTTGCGGATAATGCTCTACTGGCGCAACCGCGTATTGGCGGAACAGTTCTGGAAACAAACGCATCATCATTTTGCGATCTTCGAGCATATACGAAACCCCAGAAGGCGTACGTAAGTTGTCTTCTAGCACGTAAAATTGCGATTCACTGGTACGCACCAAATCAATGCCCGCTATATGCGCATAAATTTGATTCGGCACATTCACGCCATACATCTCGATGCGGTATTGTGGGTTCAGTAGAATGCTCGATGGCACAATACCCGCTTTAATAATGTCTTGGTCATGATAAATATCATGCAAAAACATGTTTAAAGCACGTACACGTTGCACAGCCCCTGTAGATAGGTGCGACCACTCTTTTGCCGAAATCAAGCGTGGAATCACATCAAAAGGGATTAGACGTTCTGCCCCATCTTCTTCGCCATAAACATTAAAGGTAATACCAACGCGCCTAAACAAGACTTCTGCTTCTGCTCGTTTGGCAGCAAGTTGCGAAATAGGGATGTTTTTGAGCCAGCGCTGATAAGCACCATAAATGCTGCGCGCATCGAAATTGCCAGCTTGCATTTCGTCAAAAAACTGTTGAGTAGAAGTTGACATACTAATCATCTTTTTTGTAATAGTTAAGATAATCAGCAAGCGGTGTGCCAACTTAAAAAAACATATAAATCAATTGGTTAAGTATTTAGTTGGATTGAACAATAATTTTTTGCACTAAAACAGTGCGGATTTACCTAGTGATTTGCATCAGTTGCGTGCTTTGAGTGCTCTGAAAATAGTCAAACTATTCGATATTCTGTATCTGCTCTCGCATTTGCTCAATCAGCACTTTGAGCTCCATCGAAATTTGCGTGGTCTCAATGGCTACAGATTTTGAACCAAGTGTATTCGCTTCACGATTCATTTCTTGCATTAAAAAATCTAAACGTTTGCCAACCAAGCCCACGCCACTCAAAATACGCGACACTTCTTCAATATGCGAGCTCAAACGTGAGAGCTCTTCATCCACATCTATGCGCTGAGCGTAAAGCACAATCTCTTGACGAATGCGCTCGTCATCATTGGTTTGATGCGCATCATTCAATTTAGCTAATAATTTATCTTGGTAAGTTTTAGTAAGCGTTGGCAACATTGGTTTAACCTTTGCTACCAAGCGCTCTATCTCAGACAAGCGCTCTAAAATCATGTCCTTTAGCTTTGCACCTTCTCGGGCGCGGGCGGCGATTAAATCATCAATCGTAATCAGCAATAATTTTTTTAAATCAATTTCCAAAGTTTCAGTATCTAGCGCATTGCTAGCGACAACGCCTGGCATACGCAACACATCCAGTAAATTGACTGGTTGTGCATTGGGGAAATATTTAGCCACCACATCTGCTGAACTGGCAATTTGTTGGATAACAACATGGTTGAGCGTTTGTGTGGCGCTGGCCGCGATATCTTGCGCCAGATTAATACGACAATCGATTTTACCGCGCCCCAATTTTGCGTTGAGTAACTCACGTGCTTGCGACTCAAGCGCTCGGCAATTGTCGTCTAACTTTAACTGCAATTCTAAGTAACGATGATTGACTGCACGCAGTTCTACCTGCAAAACACCGTTAGTTGTGTTGCTAATCTGCGACGCATAACCCGTCATACTCAATATCATGGCATAAACTCTTAAAGTAATTGTTGATAATTGTATCAAACCCCTATGATTTTATGCGAGAATATCTATTATTAATAATTACTTTTCGCATATAAGCACAAACTTTTTTAATGGCAAACGCTAAAAACCAATCCTTACCTGTTGGCTACATGTTGCAAGACTACATTATCACGCAAGTGTTAAGCACGGGTGGTTTTAGTTTTGTTTATCTAGCACAAGATGCAGACAAAAATGTTGTGGCAATTAAAGAATATATGCCTACCGGCCTTGCATTGCGCGAAGATGGTGCTACCGTGATGTTGAATTCGGAAGATGACAACGCTACATTTAAACATGGGCTGAAATGTTTTTTTGAAGAAGGTCTAGCGCTGGCTAAAATTGACCATAAAAATATTGTACGCGTGATTAATTTTTTCAGAGAAAACAACACGGTTTACATGGTCATGGAGTACGAGCGCGGCAAATCTTTACAAAATTATATTCTGGCGCAACAAGAGCCCGTGAGTGAAAAATTTTTACGCCGTGTTTTTGGTGAGTTATTAAATGGTCTGCGTGAAGTACATACACAAAAATTGCTGCATTTAGATATCAAGCCAGCGAACATTTATATTCGTTTGGATGGCTCACCCGTGTTATTAGATTTTGGCTCAGCGCGACAAACTTTAACCTCGGTACAATCAAAGTTGTCGCCAAGTTATACACCAGGATTTGCACCGCCAGAACAGTATTTTGAACGGCAAAAACTAGGGCCTTGGAGCGATATATATAGTGTTGGCGCCAGTATGTATTCTTGCTTAGCACGTAGCGCGCCGATTGCGGCAAATCAACGCATCAAAAAAGATTATCTTGCGCCTGCCGTTAAAATTGGCAAGGGAATTTACAGCGTGGAGTTTCTGTCTATTATTGATAGCTGCTTAAAATTGGACTATATGGAAAGACCACAAAGTGTGTTCTCTCTGCAAAAAACTTTAGTGACAAACGTCACACCTATTATCGACAACAAGCCAAGTTTTGCTAAAAAAATCAAAGCAGCACTTAATCGACCTTTTTAAAATTTAGAGCAACATGAAATTCACGATTTATCAAAATAGCCGTCAGGGCCCCAGAAAATACAATCAGGACCGTTTAGCCTATTCATACAGCAAAGACGCGCTTTTGCTGGTGCTTGCCGATGGAATGGGTGGCCATCGTCACGGCGAAATTGCTGCACAACTGGCCGTCAAAACGCTTACGGATGCTTTTCAGCGCTTAGCTGTACCATTTTTAAGTAGCCCAGCCAAATTTTTAACTGATCATATTCAGCAAGTGCATGACATGATCGATAACGTGACGCAAAGAGATGAACTCATTGAATCGCCACGCACGACTATAGTTGCCGCCATCATTCAGCGCGGATTTTTGTATTGCGCGCATGTAGGTGACTCAAGACTATATCACTTTCGCGATGGATATTTGCTGTTTCGTACTGAGGATCATTCTATCGTGCAGTCGCTATACAAAAAAGGCGTTATTAGCAAAGAGGAAATGGCGACACACCCCTATAAAAATAAAATTTATAATTGTGTAGGTGGTGATCAAACACCGCAAATCGACCTTGCGAATAGAATAGAGTTACTTGAAGGTGACACCATATTGCTCTGCACTGATGGCGTTTGGGGATTTGTGACCGATCAACAAATCAAAGAAATTTTGCACCAAAATAACGATATTGCTGAAAGCACCATAAAGTTATTAGATACCGCCGAATTTGCTGCAGATGACGGTGGCGACAATATGAGTGCAATTGGCCTGCAATGGGGCGACCGCCAATTTAGCCATGATGCAGTTTCGACGCAATTAATGCCGCTTGGGGAAACCACTACAATCATCAATGTTGTTACGCACGCTGATGCCGACGGCGAGCCACTTGGTCTCTCTGATGACGATATTGAAAACACAATCGCCGAAATTCAAGCTGCTTTAATTAAAACTCAGCAAAAAATCGGCATTTAACCACCAGTCGTTTTAGACTACCTTTAAATTGACTTATAATAGGTTTTTTTCAAAAAGCCATCCCTATGTCAAATCGTCCCAGTGCACGTGCCAATCACGAGCTACGCAATATCGAAATTATCCGCAATTACACAAAACATGCTGAAGGTGCGGTACTGATCAAATTTGGCGATACACACGTACTTTGCACGGCCAGTGTGGAAGAAAAAGTCCCAGGTTTTTTAAAAGGTAAAGGCCAAGGTTGGGTAACAGCGGAATACGGCATGTTACCGCGTAGCACTGGTAGCCGCATGGATAGAGAGGCCGCTAAAGGCAAGCAAAGTGGACGTACGCAAGAAATTCAACGGTTAATTGGTCGCAGTTTACGAGCAATCATCGATTTAAACAAACTAGGCGAACGTACCATTATGATTGATTGCGACGTGATTCAAGCCGATGGCGGTACGCGCACAGCAAGCATTACAGGTGCTTATGTTGCTTTGCAGGATGCGATTTCCAAATTACTAAAAAGCCAAAGAGTCACTGAATCACCACTCAAACAAGCCGTCGCAGCAATTTCTGTTGGCATGTACAAAGGGACGCCCGTGCTGGACTTAGACTATCTTGAAGATTCCGATTGCGATACCGATATGAACATTGTAATGACAGCTGATGGTGGCTTTGTGGAAATTCAGGGTACAGCGGAAGGCGATCCATTTGATAAAATTGCGATGAATAAAATGCTGGAACTTGCTGAAATTGGCATTTGCGAGTTGTTCAAAAAACAACAGCTAGCTTTGGCAGAATAATATGCTTAAAAAGCTTGTTATCGCGAGCAATAACAGTAGCAAATTACGCGAAATTGAGCAGCTCTTAGCGCCGTTGAATATCGAAGTAATCGCACAATCTTCCTTAGGCATTAATGAAACGGAAGAGCCGTATTGCACCTTTGTGGAGAACGCGCTTGCAAAGGCGCGCCACGCCAGTCTTTACAGCGGCCTGCCTGCGTTGGCGGATGATTCAGGCTTATGTTTAGAAGCGCTAAATGGTGCACCTGGAGTACATTCTGCCTATTTTGCCGGCTTACCCAAAAATGACGAAAAAAATAATACACACTTGTTAAAAGTGCTGAAGCAACACAGCAATCGTTATGCCCACTATTATTGTTGCATCGTGCTAGTGCGCCGCCATGACGATCCACAACCACTCATTGCAGAAGGGATTTGGCAAGGCGCAATATTAAAGAAACCGCGCGGGGAAAATGGCTTTGGCTACGACCCGCTTTTTATGGATAGCATGACAGGAAAATCTGGTGCAGAATTAGCACCAGAAATTAAAAATAAAATCAGCCATCGAGGACAAGCGATGCGTAAAATGTTGCTTTTGATTGAGAATCTACCTAGTGACTAAAGATATTAAACCACTTCCCACTTGGGTACGCGATGACGGTAGCATTGTTGCATGCACCGAGAAAATTAAGGTCATGAAAGAAAATTTTCATGAAATTAAGCAAATCGCACAAGACGCGTTTGAGGACGGCATACTCATGGAGGTAAGCGAAGCACAAATGCGCGAAACATTACATGCTTTGGTAGAAGAGTTAATAAATCCGTACCCAAAAAAATAGCATGTTGCAATATAAAAGTATCGCTTGAAAAAAATTATAGAAATTAAGCCAGAAGCTTTATTTAATAAGCCTCTAAGCCCAATTAACACAAACGCACCTTTAACTGGCGATGCAACTATTTCTGGCCTAAAAAACCCACCGCCGCTGTCGCTTTACATTCACATTCCTTGGTGCGTCAAAAAGTGTCCGTATTGCGATTTTAATTCGCACGAAACCCGCAATGTAATTCCTGAAAAGCGTTACGTTGCTGCGCTGATTGCCGACATAGAGCAATCTGTGCCGCGCGTATATGGCCGCAAAATTAAAAGTGTATTTTTTGGTGGTGGCACGCCAAGTTTGTTTTCGCCCGAATCCATCAACAGAATTTTAAGCGCGGTAAACATGCTTACCCCACTTGAGTATGATGCGGAGGTGACTTTGGAAGCCAACCCTGGCACAGTGGATACTGCGCATTTTGAGGGTTATAAAGATGCAGGTATTAATCGCGTTTCCCTTGGCATTCAAAGTTTTAATGCGAATTATCTCCAAGCCTTAGGCCGCATTCACGATGACAAACAAGCGATTGTGGCAGCTGAACTTGCGCTCAAAACATTCAAGCGTGTAAATTTAGATGTAATGTATGCGTTGCCATATCAAACGCTAGAACACGCATTACAAGACGCACAAATGGCGGTGAATTTTAGCCCAGACCATCTCTCGTTTTACCATTTAACTTTAGAGCCAAATACGCCGTTTTACCTAACTCCACCTAACTTGCCGAGCGATGACGCGAGTGCAGAAATGCAAGAAAAGATTGAGTATTATCTAGCCGAAAATGGTTATGAGCATTACGAAACTTCGGCCTTCTGCAAAACACGAAGCCAAGCGCGACACAATTTGAATTACTGGCAATTTGGAGATTATTTAGGCATTGGCGCTGGTGCGCATTCCAAATTAAGTTATCACGATAAAATTACCCGCGAAACACGACACAAGCATCCAAAAGCTTTTATGGAAGGAGCTGAAAATGGGAGTTCGGCTGATAAAACGTGGCAAATTGAGTCAGCAGATTTAGGCTTTGAATTTATGATGAATGCACTACGCTTGATTGATGGTTTTGAGATAAAATTATTTCAGGAGCGTACAGGCATGCCCTGGGAGGCAATATCCTCAAGGGTTTCGAAGGCATTAGAAAAAGGTTTAATCTCACAAAATATGCACACTATTAAACCAACATTGCGTGGGCAACGCTATTTAAACGATTTATTAGCGCTGTTTTTAGACTAAATTCTTGTGTTGTTCCAACATTGCAATTAATAAGGAAATTTCCTCAATAACCGCTTTGCCAAAACCTGAACGTTCACCGTTACGATTATCATTGATTAAATTGCGCAAATAGGGAACTGCAGATTCGTTTGGCCATAAAGCCGAGAGTTTTTCGCAAATATGGGGAAACTCTTCCAATGTTTCTGCAACAACCATCGCAACATTTTTATCTTCCCAAGCAGGGGTCATGACATTAAAAGTTTGATGCATCACTTTTGCGTAATTTTCAAATTCCTCTTTTTGATTAAGCTGTTTAAAAATTTCTAACAAATAAAGCCATAGATTTACAGATGATTTGGGTTGGGCGCGAATCGACCATTTAATATGTTCAATCGCATTTTCTGGCTGATTTTTACCCATCATAAATCTAGCCTCATCAAGTATAGAACGCTCATGAAGATCCTCAACTTGAGTAGTCGCATTCAAAGGCACACCTGTTTTGGTATCTACTATTTTTTGTTCTGTTTTTTGCCAAGTGTCCTGAAACTCAGGCACTACTTTTTCTTGACGGGTGTCGAACAGCAGTTTTCTAGATGCATTTTTCCGATGTTTTTTGTGTAAGTAAGCGCCCAAGCCCCCAACCAGCGCCAAACCCAGAACCGCTAACAGTGCATTCATATTTACTTTTTCAAGCATAGCGCTTAAAAGATTAGGCGGCTGTACTTTTTTTATTGCTGGCATAGTATTAGATTGAATAAGCTGTGCATCTAAATTTTTAAAGGCTTTCTTTTTCGGCAAAGACATGGTCTTATCTAAAATTAATTTCAAGTCATTTAGCTTGCTTTGTAAAAATACCAACTTCTTATTTAATTTCTCCAACTCATCTTTCAAAAATTTATTTTTCGTTACTAAATAGTCGTATTCAGCCAATAAACTTTTAGGCACATGTCGCACTTCGTCAATCATGTTATAGCTCATGTGCAGCTCATTTTGATCAGATTTTGAACGCGCAGATTTAATCGCTTGTGCGCTATATGAAAGTGATTTTAAAGTAGGAATGACCACTGCAGTTGGCACAGTAAAATCTACTTTTGTGCTTAACTTGGGCATCGTTTCAGCGTTTAGACTCAGCACCTTTGCAGTAAAGTGTCGCTGCATGACTTTGTTTTTAGGATAAAACTTGGCTGCTAGTTCATCCAAGCTTTCGCCTGGCAGTATGGGCCAAGTCATACTATTTTTATTTTCTAATCCATCGTCTAAAACTAAAACATCTGCAGCTTGTGCGCTTGCTGCTATCAACAAGGCAGGCGTTATTATAAATACTAAAGTTGAATTTAGCTTCATTCGTTTATTAAATAACTTTACGCGCTCTGGAAATGGCTTGTTTAACTTGTTTAGGTGAAGTGCCGCCTATGTGGTTGCGACTGCCGATAGAACCTTCGAGCGTTAATACAGCAAATACATCTTTATCAATTTTATCGCTGAATTTTTGCAACTCAAGTAATGGCAAATCAGCCAAGTCGCAAGCTTTTTTTACCGCATGTTTTACTGCCAACGCAACCACTTCGTGCGCATCCCTAAACGGCATGCCTTTTTTTACCAAATAATCCGCTAAATCCGTTGCGGTGGCATAGCCTTCCATCGCGGCTTGCCGCATGTTGACCTTATTAACAGCAATACCACGAAGCATATCCGCATAAATTTTTAGCGACATGAGCACCGTATCCCCTGTGTCAAACAGTGGCTCTTTGTCTTCTTGATTGTCTTTATTGTAGGCTAGCGGCTGTGCTTTCATTAAAGTCAGCAATGCCACTAAATTACCGTTTACGCGTCCAGTTTTACCACGCACCAGCTCTGGCACATCAGGGTTTTTCTTTTGCGGCATAATGCTAGATCCCGTACAAAAGCGATCGGCGATTTCGACAAACGCAAACCGCGGGCTAGACCACAAAATCAATTCTTCGGAAAACCGTGATAAATGTGTCATCAACAACGCGCTGGCTGCAGCAAATTCAATCGCAAAATCTCTATCTGAAACCGCATCTAGTGAATTTTCACATACACCATCAAAACCCAAAAGCTTGGCAACCAATGCCCTGTCAATAGGATAGCTGGTACCTGCAAGCGCGGCGGCACCCAGTGGTAACTGGTTTGCACGTTTTCTGCAATCTGAAAATCTGGCCGCATCTCGTTTCAGCATTTCAAAATAGGCAAGCAGATGATGGCCGAAAGTAACAGGTTGAGCAACTTGCAGATGCGTAAAACCTGGCATTATCGTTTCGATATTTGCCTCGGCTAAATCTAAAATAGAATTTTGCAAAGTTTTGATGGCACTTAAAATTTCATCGCACGTTGCTCGTAACCACAACCGAATATCGGTTGCGACTTGATCGTTACGGCTTCTACCAGTATGTAAGCGCTTACCCGCGTCACCTATCTTATCTGTAAGCCGTTTTTCAATATTCAAATGCACGTCTTCTAAATCTAGCAGCCATTCAAATTTACCAGTTTGAATTTCAACCAAAATTTCTTTTAGGCCTTTTTGAATCGATACCAAATCTTTTTTGGAAATAATGCCTTGCACAGCCAGCATTTGTGCGTGTGCCAGCGAGCCCTGAATATCGAATTCAGCGAGTCTTTTATCGAAGTCTACGGAGGCGGTATAACGCTTAACAAGTTCAGCCACTGGCTCATTAAAACGCCCCGACCATACCTCTGCTTTAGAATTCAACGAGGTCTTTTTAATTTTTGATTTATCCTGCACTTTTAATATTACTTTTTAGAGTAAGGTTAATATGACAATATGACTAATAATAATATAGAAAACTACTATATTCCTACATATTTCGGTATTATAAGCTTATTATAAATAATGATTGTCTCTTTTTAATCAAAGATTTAATCAATTAACTTAATTTAGAACCTAACAGTGCGTAAAAATAGCCGCTTACCCAATTTGCATAATCTTGGTATTCACCTGCGAATTTTGCTGATAGTGAACGTGCTTGCCATACTTGCAACGATGCTACTAAGCAAGGAGTTAAACGATTTTTTTTCACTGCTTGCTGAGTTATCTGCCGTTGTTCAACCAATCATATTAATTAGTATGCTTGGCTTATACGGTCTTTATCCGTTATTAAGCAAACTTAAATATTGGCAAGGCATACTCATAATCTTTATTTTGGAAATGACCATTTCAGCTTGTGTTGTGTCATTTCTCAGCCATTATTTTTCTTTTGACAATATCTCCAGCCCCTATCGTGCAAGCGCTTTGGCGGCAACGATTACAGGCATTGTAGCCTACTACTTTTATCTGCAAGAACGTGCCTATTCACCCGCCATTGTGGAAGCGCGTTTGCAAGCTTTGCAAGCTCGCATCCGTCCACATTTTTTGTTTAACAGCATTAACGCTGTCTTGTCTGTCATCCGCAGTCAGCCCAAACGCGCAGAAAGTGCATTGGAAGATATGGCTGATTTATTTCGCGTTTTGATGGCAGAAAATCGAGATTTAGTACCCATTTCAGAAGAAATTGCACTGTGTCGCCAATACTTGAATATTGAAAGCCTGCGCTTGGAAAATCGCCTGAAAATCACTTGGCAAATTGACAATATGCCACCTGACGCCTTAATACCCCCGCTAGTTTTGCAACCTTTGCTGGAAAACGCTGTTTACCATGGTATTGAGCCGATGCCAGAAGGGGGCGAAATTGTTGTATCAATCACGCCAAAAAATAAAGCGTTATTTATCAGTATCAGTAATCCTTACGTGCCAGAAAACGACCACCATAGCGGCAACAAAATGGCGCTTAAAAATATTAAAGAGCGCTTAAAACTTCACTTTGATTTAGAAGCTACGCTTAAAACTGAAACTAAAGATAACTTTTACAAAGTGCTTATTTTTTTACCGTATGAGACAAATTAAGTGGGCGAGATTTTAAAAATTCTGATTGCCGATGACGAAACGCCAGCCCGCAATCGCTTACGTGATTTGCTTACAGACATCGGGAATAATCAAATTGTCGCTGAAGCTAAAAATGGCAAAGAAGCTCTCGAATTAGCGGGTGAAACTAAACCCGATTTAATGTTGTTAGATATTCGCATGCCGCTTATGGATGGCCTAGAAACTGCGCAGCATGCGCAAAAACTAGCACCGAAACCACATATTATTTTCACTACCGCATACGATGTTTATGCCATTAAAGCGTTTGATTTAAATGCGATTGATTACTTGCTAAAACCAATACGCCTTGAACGTTTGCAAATCGCGATTGATAAAGTACAAGCGCTGAAACCCGCGCAGATAGAGGCGCTGAAGCCATTGCAAAAATCACGTAGTCACCTAAGTATTCACGAGCGTGGCCGTGTGATTTTAGTACCCATATGCGATATTGTATATTTGCGTGCCGAACTAAAATACATCACAGTTCGCACAGTTGAACATGAATATTTGTTAGAAGAATCTCTAACAAATTTAGAAGCAGAATTTAGTGATTATTTTGTGCGCCTACACCGCAACTGCCTAGTAGCTAACGCTTATATTGTTGGGTATGAAAAACGAGCCGATGAAACTGGCGATTCGCAATGGCACGCCCTTTTAAAAGGCGTGCCAGAAACGGTTGCGATTAGTCGCCGGCAGCAACATTTAGTGCGCCAGCACTAATTAATCAATTATTTTTATTTTTACTCAAGTCGGCAATCACTTTTGCGGCCCAATCTTTTCCACCTAGCCCAAATGCGATCGCCAATGCCAAAAATACCGCGCCAAATACGATGACAAATAGAGAGTAAATCAACTGCATCCCTATACCAAGCTGCTCTAGCGCTACAAACACGGCTAATAGCTGTATTCCATACTCTGCAGATGTGCTCACAGCTAACGCATGTTCAAACTTAATGCCATACAACCATGCAAATACCAATCTATTGACAAAACGCGCCAACAACGTACCAAACACAATCACTAAAATGGCCACGATAATATGTGGTAAATAGCCTGCCAGTTGCTCCAACAAATGGGCTACTGCAATCAGTTCTAGTGAGTTTGCGCCAGTAATCACAAATAAAATAATTACTAGCCAATACATTAGCTGACTAATAATACCGCTCAACGTTAGTTTAACGTTGCCGTTGTTCATAAATGCTTCTAAACCAGACTTTTGTGCGAATTGATCGAAATGCGTAAAGTCCAAAATTCGCTTCACTGCACTTCGCACTAACATTGCAATAATCCAGCCAAAAAATAAAATGACTAAAACCGCGAGTAATTTAGGTACAAAATTAACGAGTTGTAACCAGAATTGGTTAAGTGAATTTACGAAAATGTCCAACTGATATTGCATAAAAATCTCCCAGAAATAGAGTTAAAACAATGAGTTAACTCAAAATTAATCAAACTGTATAATCACCCCTGATTAAATTTTTAATTCTAGCAAAACGTAAGCTTAACCTAAAACAAGGATTCGTAATAACACTTTGTAAACAATAGCCTGTGATAAAATTACAGCATGAATCAACTTATACACCCCCAAAAGCTAGTCATAGCAAGCCGTGAGAGCGCACTTGCTATGTGGCAAGCCAAGCATATTCAATCTACACTACAAGCGCTTTACCCAAAATGTGATGTACAAATTTTGGGCATGACGACAACAGGCGACCAAATTTTAGATTCGCCACTTTCGCGCATCGGTGGCAAAGGTTTATTTGTTAAAGAGCTAGAAACCGCGCTTGAAAATGGAAGTGCTGATTTAGCCGTGCACAGCATGAAAGATGTACCCATGAACTTGCCTGAAGGATTTATGCTAGTGGCAACGGGGGAGCGCGAAGACCCGCGTGATGCTTTTGTTTCTAACGATTTTGATAATTTGGAAGCTTTATCCCATGGTGCGGTTGTTGGCACCTCTAGTTTACGCCGCCAAAGCCAATTACAAGCTCGCTTTCCCCACTTAAAAATTGAATCTTTACGTGGCAATTTGCAAACACGTTTACGAAAACTGGATGAAGGGCAATATGCGGCTATTATTCTTGCTGCGGCCGGCCTAATTCGCTTGGGTTTAAGTACTCGAATCAAATCGACCATTAGCCCACAAGAAAGTATTCCTGCGGTTGGGCAAGGTGCATTGGGCATTGAGATAAATGCAAATCGGCAAGATTTATTAGAAACCTTAGCGCCGTTAAACCATAAAAATTCTCAACTTTGTGTAGAGGCAGAACGTGCCTTTAGCCGAGCTCTAGCAGGCAGTTGCACGGTGCCACTTGGCGCGTATGCAACCATTGCGAATGATGAAATTGTGATGTCTGGTTTTGTAGCCAGTGTAGACGGTAAACAAATGTTGCGCGAAACTACAACTGCCTCCACTGCCAATCCAGATGCGGTTGGTAGAGCATTGGCAGAAAAACTCATTGCGCGCGGTGCAGATAAAATTTTGGCCGAATTAGACCACATTAAATAAATGAACGCACTTTTGGCAGGCAAGTATATCGCCATTACCCGCCCCGCAGAGCAAGCCAAAAAACTTGCCGATCTCATTACAAATGCAGGCGGTACGCCCATTTTATTTCCGCTAATTGAAATCACACCGCTTGCTGACTACACTTTATTTGATGCAACACTAAACCAGATTGAACATGTCGATTGGGCGATTTTTATCAGCAGTAATGCTGTACAAAATAGCATGCCAAGATTCGTAAAAAGAGGCATTCCTGCTACTGTAAATTTTGCTGCAATTGGCCCTGTGACAGCAGCAGAACTTAAAGAGTTTGGCGTAGCGCAAGTGTTTACACCACAAAGCCGATTTGACTCGGAAGCCTTGCTTGAATTACCCGAAATGAGGAATATGGAAGGTAAAAAAGTCATGATTTTTCGCGGCGTTGGTGGGCGCGAAATACTAGCAGAAAGCCTTATACAGCGCGGCGCTACAGTGAATTTTGCAGAGTGTTACCAACGTACAAATCCACAAAAGAATTGCCAGGTTTTGCATAGCTTTTGGAATGAAAAAAAACTGCATGGTATAGTCGTAACAAGCTCAGAAGCCATGCGACATTTGCTTGATTTAGCAAGAGACTCAGAATGGCTAAAAAACACACCTATTTTTGTGAATCATGCACGCGTGGCGGAACAAGCTTTAAGACAAAACTTGCAAGTGCATGTCGCCTTAACTGGGGGCGATGAGGCGATGTTTAAAAAACTTACAACTACACTTTAGCTGTAGGATTGGCGTAAGTAAACGCGTCTGAGAAAAACTCTTCTGCACTCAAACCCTGATCCACAAAAGCTTTGTGCGCGACATCCACCATTACCGGCGCGCCACAAACATAGGCCTGAAAGCCGCTCAAATCCTCGATATCAGACAGCACTGCTTGATGTACAAAACCAGTTCTACCTTGCCAGTTATCTTCAGGCTTAGGTTCAGAAAGCACAGGAATATAAGTGATATTCGGCATATGTTCCGCCCAACGTTTGCACAGATCGTCCATATATAAATCTTCTAAACTGCGCACACCGCGGTAAAGCAAGATTTGGCGTGAGCTTCGTGTATGCATCATGTGTTCGATAATGCCTTTGATGGGCGCAAAGCCTGTGCCACCGGCGACAAAAATTATCGGCTTTTGCGATTCCTCTCGCAAATAAAACGTACCAAATGGTGCCTCAATGCGCAAAATGGCTTTTTCTGGCATTTCATTAAATACGTATTCGGTAAAAGTGCCGCCTGGAATCAGGCGTAGATGTAGCTCCAAAGCACCATCATCATGTGGCGCATTGGCAAGTGAAAAGGCGCGACGTTTACCATCTTTTAAAATAAACTCCACATATTGGCCTGCCATAAATTGTAAACGCTCACTACTGGGCAACTGCAGAAACAAGGACATAATGTCATGCGAAAGCTTCTCTTTTTTTAACACGCGTGCAGGTAAAATGCGTGGTTTGATGCCGTGTATACCTTCAATTTCGCGACATTCAATTACCAAATCTTCAAGTGGTCGGGCGCAACAAAATAGTGAATTACCAGCAGCCAACTCAGCCTCTGTCATTGCGCTGTTTTGGTAGTCGTCATGCATGACCTTGCCGCTGATGATTTTGCCTTTACAAGTGCCACAAGCGCCATTGCGACAACTATATGGTATGTTAACTCCCGCATCGATTGCCGCCTGCAGGACAGTTTGGCTAGGTTTGACTTCAAATTGGTGCCCGCTGGATTCAATGGTAACTTTACTCATGATTTTCTACTTATATTTAATTTTGTTTATTTTTTGGGGTCTTCAATAATTTCAACAAATTCGCCTTCAATCACATCGTCATTTGCGGCTGGTTTATTACTTTTTTTATAGGTACTTTCAAAGTTGGTTTGTGTGCCTGCTCCAACGTTTACATTCACAGTGGGTTGTTGAATTGGGATTAACAACAAAATTGCCGCAATGATGTCACTGATTACACCTGGTATTATCAATAATACGCCAGCAACCAAATTGCGTGCACTTCCCAGCATGGTTTTTATAGGATTTCCACCAGCACTCAAACTTTGCATCATTTTAGCTGACATCAATTGCTTTTCGCCACGAATGAGTTGTAAGCCTAAATAAGTTACAACGACTAAGTAAAATAGCAACCACCAGCCGTAGCGATGGCCTAATTCGATCAGCAAAAGTATCTCGGCGATAGGAAAAGCGAGTAAAATGAGGCCTATTAAAAAACGCATATTTCGAACTTCCTGAAAAAATAACTCTCAATGTGTTTGTGCAAAATTAACATGGTGCAGAGATTCAGATGGCGTTTGAAACGCCAATTACAAGTGCACTAACGACTAGGATAACAATGTTAAAACGTTTTTCATATTTATTCATATGCTTTTGTAGTATTTTCTTGCTGATTTCTAAGCCTGTGCATGCCGATGGTGTGGGTAAAAACATGTTTACTGAAGATTCTAAAGAAAATTCGGAAGAAAATTTTTTGCCACCTGACCAAGCGTTTAAACTCAATGTGGTAGCGGCTTCTAGCAATTTATTGCAAGCTCAATTTACTGTTGTGCCAGGCTATTATTTATACAATCAACGCATTAAATTCGCCATTAAAGATGCCAGCCAAGGCAAGATTAGTGCTGTCGATTTACCGCAAGGTGAAATTAAAGTCGATCCAAATTTTGGCAAAATGGAAGTGTATCACCATGATTTTCTCGCCAATATTCACCTCGCCGACGCTACGAAAGATTTGGTTTTAGACGTGACTTATCAAGGCTGTAGTGAAAAAGGTTTGTGCTACGCACCGCAACACAAAACTTTTAATTTAAGCCTTCCTCATGAAAATAATGTTGCTCTAGAAGCCAAAAGCATTGAGACTGCCAGCGAATCTGCAAACGATGATCAAGCGACAACTTTGCTTAAAGGCGGCAAGCTTTGGTTAATTATTGCAGGCTTTTTTGGTTTTGGTTTATTGTTAGCGCTTACCCCTTGCGTGTTGCCAATGATTCCGATTCTTTCAGGTATTATCGTTGGCGATAAAAAAGTGCATCACCATGCCACTAGTCGCGTGCATGCTTTTAATCTGTCACTGGCCTATGTACTAGGCATGGCGCTTAGTTACACTTTGGCGGGTATCGCTGCAGGACTTTCTGGTCAACTTTTAAGCAATGCCCTGCAAAGCCCGTGGATATTGGCTTTCACGGCAATGATATTTGTATTTTTAGCATTCTCTATGTTCGGTTTTTATGAGTTGCGTTTACCACATAATATTGAAAATCGCATGGTCAATACCGCCAATAAACTCAAAGGCGGTCAATTTTTAGGTGTTTTTACCATGGGTGCCATATCAGCCTTAATTGTCAGTCCATGTGTAGCTGCACCTTTAGCTGGCGCCTTAATTTATATTGGCCAAACGCATGATGTGGTTTTAGGAGGTGTAGCGCTCTTTGCACTTTCTATTGGCATGGGGGTGCCATTGTTGCTAATTGGTGCTTCTGCAGGGCATGTACTACCCAAGGCAGGGCCTTGGATGAACGCCGTGCGCAATTTCTTTGGTGTATTAATGTTAGCAATGGCGGCTTACATTGTCTGGCCTGCATTGCCACACAGCGTGACCCAGCCGATCAATAACATACTAGGTACCAACACGAAACACTTACCATTTACGCGTATTAAATCGGTAAATGAATTAGACAATGTAATTCAATCAGCTAAAGGCAAAACGGTGATGCTCGATTTTTATGCTGACTGGTGTACCTCATGTAAAGAAATGGAAAAATTGACTTTTAGCGATGAAAAAATTAAAACAGCGCTAAAAAATACCGTATTATTGCAGGCAGACGTTACTGCGAACAATGAGGATGACCAAGCGCTCCTTCAAAGATTTGGACTGTTTGGCCCGCCTGGCATTATCTTTTTTAACCGTGCAGGACAAGAAATTAAACCTTTTAAAGTTATTGGCTTCCAAGATACTGCTACCTTTTTAAAAATAGTGAATCGAGTAAACTCTCTTAAAGCAGATGAATGTAATCCACAAATAGTTTGCTAAACATATCTTTTATAAAAAATGATGAATAAAAAATTAACACTTGCTGGTTATCTTATCCTTACCTTATGTTTTGGATTCATTGTCCATTCAGTCTTCTTTAAAAATCAAAGCGTGCAGACCAGCACCAGCACAGCTTCAGCGCCATCTATCCAAACCTTATTCGCTGCAAACTTCCCCGATGAAAACGGAAAACAGCAAAACTTAAAGCAATGGCAAGGCAAAATTATTGTGCTTAATTTTTGGGCAACTTGGTGCCCACCTTGCCGCGAAGAAATGCCAGAACTATCGAAATTAAATACACAATATCAAAATAAAAACGTTGTGGTTATCGGCGTTTCCACAGACGATGTACCTACAGTGAAAAAATTCACTGAAGAAACCAAAGTAAGTTATTCATTGTTAGCTGCCGATATGGCAGGTAGCGATTTGGCATTTACTTTGGGCAATGATCAAGACGTACTGCCTTACACTGTAATAATTAAGCCCGATGGTACTGTAGCAAAAACATTTTTTGGACGATTGTCCATGCCAAAATTGGAAGAAGCTTTAAATAATTTAATTTAAATTATTTTTGGCTTTTTATTCAATCACTTAACAACGCTATACTCCTTAACTTCTCTTAATTTCTGCGAAATGGCTAGACAAAATAGCTTAACTTCGGCAAACTTGCGGCTATGAACATCTGCAAAAAACTGTTTCTTAGGTCATACAATGTCGACTAAATCGATTTTGGTAATACATGGGCCAAATCTTAATCTGCTTGGTACTCGCGAGCCAGAACACTATGGCAAATTGAGCTTGGCTGATATTGACCAACAATTAGCCACATTAGCAAAAGCTGAAAATGTACATTTAGAAACATTTCAAAGTAATGCAGAAGTAGAAATTATTACTAAAATTCAATCACTCGCAGTCAATAGAGTTGATTTTATAATTATCAATCCCGCAGCGTTTACGCACACTTCTATAGTAATTCGTGACGCAATTTCAGCAGTAAAAATTCCTTTCATCGAAGTACATCTTTCAAATGTATTTGCACGTGAAAGTTTTAGACATCACTCTTATTTTAGCGATATTGCAGTAGGCGTTATTAGCGGTTTAGGGGCAGAAGGCTACAACGCTGCACTTCGCTACGCAATGCATCATCTTAAAAACTAAAATTTAGTCATTAGCATATCTCAGAGGTTAATATGGATTTACGCAAACTTAAAACATTGATTGATTTAGTAGAAGCTTCAGGCATTTCTGAGCTGGAACTAACTGAAGGTGAAGAAAA
>JBJXDT010000070.1:0-4568 GCA_046153505.1 Methylophilaceae bacterium
GGTGCTGAGGGGGATGGATTAAGACGCTTAACAGCAGAAACTTGCGATACGCTAGTTACAATACCCATGTATGGTTCAGTGGAGAGTTTGAATGTGAGCGTTGCAAGTGGAATATGTTTGTATGAGGCTAGAAGACAGCGCAGTTAAGTACCAATAAACCACGGATAAATTAGAATGCAATTAAATAACTATATCACTTCTAATTCACGGGCGAAGCCTTATTTGATTAAGTTAGGCACTATAGCACTGGTTTATTTTGCTATTAACTATGCAGGCATATATCTTTTGCCTTACATTGATACCCCAAGATTTTTTGAGTTTTCTGCAATCGCCGTTGGCGCTGTTGTGGCCATAAAATATGGTTTCGTTGGAGTATTGGGCGCGACTTTAGGCTCTTTATGCTTTCATTTGCTAAAGTTGCCATTAGAATTTTCAGTATATTTTGCCTTGGTATCAGGGTTTTCAGCATATCTATTTCGATATTTTTTTAATTGGCTACATCCCTCAGTAGTCGTTCTTAGTAAAGTATCATGCGTTGCTAGCTTTGCATTAGTCGTTACGCCAATTATATGTGCAATACATACCATTGGGTCGCAATTGATTTTGTGGAAAACTGGGTTAATGGAGCCAGAAAGTCTAACAGTGACTATGTTAGCATGCTGGTACAACGAGCTATTAATTGCTTACCTCACAGTGCCCTTAATGCTTTCATTGCTTGCTTATAAAAAAACCTACTTTTCTACGCAAGAACGTACAGAAATGTTAACGCTCCTATTTGGCATGGTAGCTGTTTCTTGGTTTGCGATGGACTTTAGTCAAATTCCAGGTGTTTCAGTGATATTAATTTTAACTTTGCTCGTATTCGTGTTGTGGGCATCACTTAGATTTAATTGCACAGTTGCGCAAGGTGCTATTTTTGTAGCGTCAATTTTGGTATTAATGTCGGTTATTTTTAGCGATCACGCGCTTAGCCCAGAGCCTTATCAACAGACATTATTAATTGCAAAAATTGGTATTTCTGTCATGATTTTAGGTGGCTTATTTGTTGCAGCGGCCTTTTCCGAGCGAAATCACGTGGAGGTGGAGTTAAGTAAATTAGCTAATCATGACCCACTTACTGGGCTTCCAAATCGGACTTACTTTCAAGACTTTGTTCTGCGCAGTTTGTCACATGCGCAAAGGCAAAAACAGCAGCTTTATTTACTTTTTATTGATTTAGACCGCTTCAAAAAAATTAACGACTCACAAGGGCACGAGGTTGGTGATGCAGTGTTAAAAATAGTTGCGCGTAGGTTGGACAATCTATTGCGTGCTGATGACTTTATTGCGCGCCTTGGCGGCGATGAATTTGCAGTGTTGTATAGCCATCCTAAAATTAATAAAGCTGCCAGCAATCTGGCAAGAAAAATTATTAAAATAATTTCAGAGCCCTTTGAGATTGGCGAAAGAACTTATAGCGTTGGCGCTAGTATTGGTATTAGTGTTTATCCTGATGACACAGACGACCCGAACACATTGCTAAGACAAGCTGATTTAGCCATGTATCAAGCTAAAAATAAGCAAAGTGGCTATGAGTATTTTAGTGAGGAAATGAATGCACTAGCGCACGAACAATTGCAAATGGAGAATGGTTTAAGGTATGCAATAGAAGCAAAAGAGTTGCTGTTAATGTATCAACCAAAAATTGATTTGCGAACAAATACTGTAGTTGGCTTAGAAGCATTAGTACGCTGGGTCACCAAAGACGGTGAGATGATTGGCCCTGATAAGTTTATTCCGATAGCAGAAGAGGCGGGTTTGATTATACCGATTGGTCGCTATGTTATTCAAGAGGCATGCGAGCAGTGGGTGAGATGGCACAATGAAGGACTTAACCCGCCTGCCATAGCAGTTAATATTTCACCACGTCAATTTAGCGATCCTCAACTTGTTCAAGGCATCGCAGACACCATCAAATCTACTGGCGTGGATCCAAGCAAGTTGCATGTGGAAATTACGGAAAGTGCAACGATGGAAGATCCAGAGGCGACGTTGGAAACTTTGAAAAAAATGCACGAACTTAAACTGCATATTTATATTGATGATTTCGGAACAGGTTACTCTAATTTAGGACAACTAAGACATTTGCCAATCGATGCTTTAAAAATAGACAAAGTTTTTATCAATGATATTATGGTTAATGATGACGATGCCGAGATTGTCACTGCTATTATTAATTTAGCGCATGCTTTAAAACTAAGAGTTGTCTGTGAAGGAGTGGAAACAAAGGCTCAACTAACCTTATTAAAGGGCTTAGGTTCTGATGAGGTGCAAGGGTATTTTATTTCCAAACCGATTGCTAGTGACAAAGTACATACTTTTTTTAATAAAGAAATTACGCTATGAAATTGAATTTATATGTATGTCACCGTTCCTTGCAATTCTAACTTACAAGATGTTTTTTAAAGTTAAGTGATCATGATTAAATTTAGTCAATTTGTGTTAAAAGTTGGACCTTTCTGGTCAGTTTTTTTTACCACGCTTTTTTCAGTCGTAGCTTCTCTGTTTTTAACATATTTTTCAATTGGTTTATTTTTTGGTTTGCCTCAAGTCAATATGCCTCAGTATTTACTTATTGCTGCGCTGGTTCCTCTAATAGTTGCACCACTAGCAAGTTTCGGATTTATTAAGTTAATATTTCAGATTAATAAACTAGAGGCTGAAGCAAGACATCTGGCTACATATGATTTACTTACTAGCTTACTCTCTAGGCGAGCATTTTATTCATTTGCAGAGCAACAACTAAAATTAGCGCATAGAGAAGGAAACCGTATTGCGATTATGATAGCTGATCTTGATGGCTTCAAGAAAATCAATGATGCATATGGTCATGCCGCAGGTGATGAAGTGCTCAAAGAGCTTGGCAAAGTGATTGGTGAAATAGCTAGAGATAGTGATATCGCAGGCAGGTTGGGGGGTGATGAGTTTATATTTTGCTTGCTCAATGCATCAACTGAAACCACCAATACTTTTGCAAGCAGATTAAAGGATGCTGTAAATGGAAGAGCTCTTGAGTACGAAGGCAAGCTTATTAAATTTAAATTAAGCATAGGACTTTGCTTATCTGAGCCTGGCGAGCTCTGTGATTTGAATGATTTGGTTCGAAAGGCCGATATTTCACTCTACAAATCAAAAGCCGCAATAGCTAATTCCCAAATTCACTAATCAAATTTACCTAATAGCTAAAAATACGCTAATTTTGAACTTTTAAACCACGCCAGCCTTTTTCTCGCATGCAAACAACTAAGCCTCTTGTGACTTGCTGCGTTTTGCTATTCGGCTTATGCGCTTCACCAAGTAGTGCTTCGCACTCATTAATGGCAACTTCTAAGCTTTGGCCGTTTGCACCCATTTTCCACCATGAATTTATAGTATAAAGATCTAGAGGATCTGCTTCTTTTTTAGGCGCAGCTTGCTCTGTTTTGTTAGAGGGTTCTGCTACATTAATTGTTGTTTTTTGGTTAGTGCTAGGTGTTTGATTTGGGTTGCTGTCGGTATAAGATACGGTAGCAAATAAGTCCACATCATCTAGTTTCTGCACACTCCAGCCTTTTTCTTTCATACATGTTTCAGCTAATGCTTCGCTCGCAGATTTGCTACATTCCAATTTTGCTTGTTGTAGGTCTGTGGCAGTTGCTCCTCGTTTGTATGCAAACTCTCCGCATGCGGTAAGTGCTAGTGTGGTTAAAAGAGTAATGTAAATATGCTGCTTCATTGTTGCCTCGTAAATGTTTTAAATTTCAATTGATATGTATATTGGCTAAAACATATCACAACTCGCCATAAATTTTTTCTGTTTCATCTACGCAATATTGCGTATTTAGTTATCAATTCACTCCCGTTAATCTAGCCCCACGTTAAAACATTTATTAAATGTTGGTATGAATTGTTGTAATTATTAATCGCTTAAAACTTACGAGGTGTTTACATGGGTAATAAATTGAAATTGAATACATTAAAAGTAGCGCTTCTTGCTGCGATAACCTTACCATCCTTAGTTGCAAATGCGGGTGGCACAATTACGTTTGGTGAAGATAAATCAGTGAGTGTTGGTTTCGGCACGCGTGCAAGTTTTAGTTCGGTAGAAAAGGGCGCGCCAAATGGCACATCTCGCTCACAAGATTTTAGCCTTGATAGTGCGCGTATTTATTTGTCAGGTTCATTAAATAAATATATCAAAGGTATGTTCAATACTGAAAAGAGTATTGCAGGAGAAGGCTTTCAGCCGATTGATGCGAACGTGCAAATTGAGTTAGCGCCAGAATTTACTATTTGGGCAGGCCGATTCTTATCTCCAAGCGATCGTGCTAACTTGGCGGGACCATATTATTCATTAGGTGGCGGCTATTGGGCAGGTATTGCATCTCGTTATGGCTTTAATGGCGGCTATATTGGTCGTGATAAAGTTATTTTAAACATGGATTAGCAAATGGCATTGCGCCAAAAGCATTACTAAACTGGCTTGCTGAGCTGAAAGAGTTGCAAGAATTACAGCCGCTTAACATCATACAAGGTGGCAATCGGCTAAT
>JBJXDT010000071.1:0-3689 GCA_046153505.1 Methylophilaceae bacterium
CCACCTAAGCTATCAGAAATACCCGAAGCAGAAAATCTAAGATTAGTAGTGGTTGTACCCTCAGCGCCAATAAAGTTAAATGTGAACAATTGCCATACGTTATCTGAATTTAGAGTGCCGTCACCAGTTACAGTGTCAAGCAGCACATCATTTAAAAAAACATCTATAGGATTTGATTCGCTATTTACTCCAAGCCTAGGAGAATAGTAAAAACTAAGATCATAACTTTGACCTGCCACTGTAACCAAGTCTTGGCTGATTGCACTATTAAAACGAGTGTCTAACTCAACAAAGTTTAAACCACTATGCGCAGTTCCAACCACATTATTTCTAACTTCAACATTTGGCAAAGGATTCCATCCAGTTAACACATTATAAATATCCCATGTCCCATCACCTTGTACCGTATCTTCAAAACCGCCATTTACAACAACATTCGTTGCAGCTTGCGACGTCAAGGCAAAGCATGCAGAAGCTAGTGCTGCCAGTATGATTGATGTTTTCATTATATTTCTCCCCTAATCTGTTTTGCACAATTCACATGCTATTGAAAATAAAACTCATTTATACACGCGAACAATACGGTTTGCAATTGTTACTAACAATAGCCCGAATGGGCTAATGTACTAAATGAGGATTGGCACTGTTTATGCCTGATAATTTTTTAGCATTTTCGTGTAAAAAATTGCCACAATTAGACTACTAACAATTAATACAATCCACAAAAATGCATCACTTCCCAAGAAAGCTGCTACAAAACCCGCAGACAAAGAGCCTACAATTGAGCAAACCGTGAATACAATAGCAACTTTACTCATATTGCGTGCCATTAGTGACTGATCATTTGTTGATGCTGCTGCAATAATGGCAAGTGTTAGAAACGATGCAACAACCCCACCAAAGATAAAACTAACCATGGTTAAATGCGCAAATGACATCGCAACAAAAGCCATCATAAAAGTAGCAATTGATGTTGATATGGCTACGAGTAAGCTCGTTTTCATAAACCCAAATTTATCCGAGAACCAACCAAGTGGAAACTGCAAGATTAGGCCACCAAAGCCAATCACAGCAAGCAAACTACCGATTTGCGCTTCAGCAAAACCACGACCCAGTCCAAAAATTGGGAATAAGGATGTAAATGCCCCATCAATCAAGCCACCAGCTGCTGAAATCGCCATTCCAAGTGCATTAATTGTATCTATTTTAAAAAATCCAACTTTTTCAATCACTGGGGGCTCATATTGAATTTTCTCCGAGGCAATAAAAAGTAGTGGTAAAGCAGCGATTCCACTAAATAGCGCACCAATCATTACCAAGGCATCCCCGGCTGTACTAAACCAAACCACCAGTAGCGGCCCAATGACAACCGCAAGGGATATCAAAGCCTCATGAAAGCCAGCAATCTTCCCAACCACATGTTGCGGTGCAATACGATATAACCAAGTTTCGTTAGCTATCCAGCGCAAGCCCAATCCAAAGCCATTTAGAAAGGCTGAAATCAGCCAAAAAGGCCATCCGACTTGCGGAATGAGTAAAAACCCTACCACTGTGGCCAACATGCCCGCAAGTACAGCTTGTTTAGTTGAATATTTTGTTAATAATTTGGGCGTTAGCAACAAACCAGACAACATACCTGCCCATCCAGCCGCACCAAAGTAGCCAAGTTCGACTGCGCCCATCCCGCGTGCCGCCAGCCATATTGGCATAACTAAAAAACCCACACCGAATTGTCCAAGCTGAGAAAACGTGGAAACTAAATTAAGTACAACGATTCCACGCCAATGAAAATCAATTTTTCGCATTAAATTAAGCCTAAGTTATAGCTCAAATATATTTCATCGCGCTCCCAACCAAGCGACTGATAAAGTGATTGTGCAGTTTTATTAGTTTTTGCAGTTGATAAATATAAGCGCACAAAGCCTTTTTGTTTGGCATACTCCTGCGCTACCATCATTAAAGCGCGGCCTGCACCTGTTTTGCGTGCACTTGGACTTACAAACAAATCGTACAAGACCATAATCGGGGCTGCTTCAACAGAACAAAATGTAGGGTATAGCTGACAAAAGCCTATGAGTTCGACATTTCTTTCAGCCACCAATATCACAGACTCTTTATTCTGCATTCTTTGTTCAATATATTGTGTTGCCAAAGCAATATCAGGCATTTGGCTGTAGAACTGCCGATACTGATCGAACAAACTGCCGATTTGAATAATGTCCTCTTGTTTAGCTAAACGTGTTCTTAACAATGACATAGCATGTCCCTTTTTAAATTTTTCCCGCTGACTGAATCAGCCAATCAAACACTACATCAACTACAGGTGTTCGCACCCCCGATTTAGATTTCATTAACCACCAGCTAGGTAAATCAAAACTAGGGATTTGGCTTAAATGCTTGACCCTAGTATTAATTAATTGTGAATGTGCAGCTAACTTGGAAACCATGGCAATCCCCAAGTCTTGCTCAGCTGCGACCAACTGCAAGCGTGCGTCATCGATCGTGATTGCCCGTTTAATTGCGCCACTTAAATTAGGATACTCCACTAACCAAGGCGCCCATCCTAAACGATGTTCATCCATAATTAAGGCAACGGCGGTGAGCACCTCCGGGAAAGGCATATTTGCTAATTGCTTGGCCGAGTTAGCACCGCAAACAGCGATTGCCTCATCATCTACAAGTTTTGTCGCAGCGAGCTTTGCGCTTTCGAGTGACTTGTTAGTAATAATAAGATCCACATCAATACCGTCAATATCTTTAAGCTCGTCTTGCGTAATAAGCCATAGCTCCAACTTGGGGTAGGCTTCTTTAAGTTTCGGAAGTCTAGGCAATATCCAGCTTGCGGCAAATTCAGCAGGACAGACAAGCAAAACCGAATCCATATTCCTGTAGGGCTCAATACGTTCACGACCATCCCATAACACCTTCAAGGTGCTATCGACTGTTTTACGAAACAACTCACCAGCGGCCGTTAACTGCACGCCACGCCCAATACGGCGAAATAATGGCTGCCCTACCCACTCCTCTAAATTTTGAATTTGATGGCTAATGGCAGACTGTGTTAAAGCCAGCTCATCAGCTGCACGTGACAGCACGCCAAGCCTTACAGTAGCCTCAAATGCCAACAAACTTTGTAAAGGGGGTAATCTTTTTTTCATCAATCATTCTAGCTATTAAAAAAACTAATGAATCAACCAATATTTATCTATATACAAGCATTTAAATTGGCTATTTAATCGCATTATATTATTAAATTTAATAAGTTTGGATAAAGTGATGGCAGCAATTATTGGTGACGACAATATTAAGGGCGATGGCGCTATTCGGCGCGACTCGAATTTTGGTAGCAGCCTAGAGAACACTTATGCGGGCGTACTCAGTTTTATGCGTCGCAAATATACACGCGATTTAACTGGTGTGGATATTGCCATATCTGGTGTTCCGCTAGATTTAGCCACAACTTTCCGACCTGGTGCTCGGCTTGGGCCAGCAGCAGTGCGCGCAGCCAGCGTTCAGTTATCTGAACTAGCACCTTACCCTTGGGGTTTCGATCCTTTTGAAGCGCTTGCAGTCATTGATTATGGTGATTGCTGGTTTGATGCGCATAACCCGATGACGATTAGAGAGAGCATTGTGGCACATGCACGCACGATTATCAGTAGCGGTGCAAAAATGCTGACCTTTGGTGG
>JBJXDT010000072.1:0-4028 GCA_046153505.1 Methylophilaceae bacterium
TTGGCTGCAGCTGAGTTTGCTGCGCGTAAACAATGGTACGATTTGGCGATTATCACGGCCGACAAAACCACAGAAATGCACGATTTTGCGCTACGTTACCCAACGCCATATCGAGATTTAATGAAACCAGCAGCGGGTTCACAAGGCGTAGATGAAGCTTGGGTTTATGGCATTACACGGCAGGAAAGCAGATTTATTCACTACGCTAGGTCGGGCGTTGGTGCAGCAGGTCTTATGCAACTTATGCCAGCCACTGCCAAGTGGGCTGCGCCAAGGGCGGGAGTTAGCAATTATAACAACAGCATGATTCACGATTTGGATACGAATATTACCCTTGGTACTTATTATTTAAGCCACACGCTTACACTTTTTAATGGTCAAGAGGTAATGGCAACAGCGGCGTATAATGCGGGTCCTAGCCGTGCGAAGAAATGGGTAGCCGATGTGCCATTGGAAGGCGCAATTTACGCGGAAACTATCCCTTTTTCCGAAACGCGCACTTATGTGCAAAAAGTGATGGCCAATGCACATTTGTATGCGCAGCGTTTAGGCTTAAAAAATATCCCGCTTAAAAAAAGGCTAGGCGTGGTGCCTAGTAAAAGCGGTATGAACATTGATGAAAATGAATTAGAAACGCCAGATGTGTCAGCGGTAGATACTGGCAAGCCAGATACAACAGATTAGATAGGGTATTATGACAGTTAAAAACGTAAGTGTATTGGGCGGTGCGGGCTTTGTGGGCAGTGCTATTGTTAACAAGTTGGACGCTGAAGGTTATAAAGTCAAGGTGCTTACGCGCCATCGTGAGCGGTGTAAACATCTAATTTTATTACCGAATGTGAATGTTCAAACCTGTGACTTTAGCAGCAGCAATGCGCTTACAGAGGCGCTTAAAGACAGTGATGCGGTGATTAATCTCATCGGCATTTTGCACGAAAGTAAGCGCAATAGTTTTGAATCTGTGCATCATCAGTTGCCACGCCGAATTGCACAAATGTGCGAAGAGCTTGGCATCATTCGCTTGTTACATATGAGTGCATTGCGCGCAGGAAAGTATGCGCCAAGCAAGTATCTACGGAGTAAAGCGGCAGGTGAGGATGCTATAAATGAGTTCAACAAAAAGCTCGATATTACGATTTTTAAACCTTCTGTCATTTTTGGGCGTGGCGACAATTTCCTGAATTTATTTGCAAAGGTAATTCAATTTGTGCCAGTCTTGGTTTTGGGTAAATCTAACGCTAAATTTCAACCCATTTGGGTAGAAGATGTTGCCGAAATTTTTGTAAAATCTTTGCAAAACACCGCTACTTTTGGCAAAACCTATGAGCTTGGTGGTTCTAGTGTATTCAGTTTGCGCGAGTTGGTGGAAAAAGTCATGCGCGTTGTAGGTAAAAAACGACCTATTATTGAACTCAATAACTCTTTATCTTATCTGCAAGGCTTGGCATTAGAATGCTTACCCGGAAAACTCATGACGCGCGATAACGTGCGCTCGATGGAAGTCGATAATGTGACAGAAGGCTCCCTAGCTTCTGAACTCGGCGTAAAGTTAACGCCTCTCGATGCAGTGATTGCTGAGTATCTCACTAACGCATCTCCACGTGGTGCTTATAATGCGTTTCGTAGCGCAGCAGGGCGTGCCATCAGCGCACGCAGATAATTAGCGTGTTGCACATGAAAACCTACTGTGTTGGCGGTGCGGTGCGCGATACTATATTAGGTCTGCCAGTAAAAGATAAAGATTATGTGGTGGTAGGAGCCACGCCACAAGCCATGCTAGATGAGGGTTACAAGGCAGTTGGTAAAGATTTCCCTGTTTTTTTGCACCCCAAAACACAAGCAGAATATGCGCTTGCCCGCACAGAGCGTAAAACCGCCAAAGGTTATAAAGGTTTCGAGGTGCATGCTGCGCCCGATGTCACGCTAGAGCAAGATTTAAGTCGCCGCGATTTCACCATGAACGCCATTGCGCAAGATGAGCACGGCAGTTTGATAGACCCCTATAATGGCCAAGCTGATATTCAAGCTAAAATTATCCGACATGTTAGCCCTGCCTTTATGGAAGACCCTGTCCGCATACTAAGAGCGGCGCGTTTTTCAGCAAGATTTAGCGACTTTACCATTGCTGCTGAAACCATGCGTCTGATGCGGCAAATGGTCGAAATGGGCGAAGTGGATGCTTTGGTGCCAGAGCGCGTTTGGCAGGAGCTTTCGCGAGGATTAATGGAGGCCAAACCGAGCCGCATGTTTGAGGTGCTTCGTGTGTGTGGCGCGCTGAAAGTAATTTTGCCTGAGCTAGACAGACTATGGGGTGTGCCTCAACCTGCGCAACATCATCCAGAAATTGACACGGGCGTGCATGTGATGATGGTGATTGATTACGCCGCTAAACAAAATTTTAGCTTACCAGTGCGCTTTGCCGCGCTCACGCACGACCTAGGCAAAGGCACAACGCCTGCTGATGTTTTGCCGCGCCATATAGGGCACGAGGAGCGTAGCGTGCAACTGCTAAAAGCGGTCAGTAAGCGCTTACGTGTGCCAAACGATTGCAAAGAACTTGCACACATTGTTGCCAAATTTCATGGCAAATTACATGCTGCCAGCAAAATGCGCCCTGATACCTTACTAAAATTTCTAATCGAGTTAGATGCCATTCGGCAGCCTGAACGTTTTGAGGATTTTTTAAAAGCATGTGAAAGTGATTCGCGCGGTAGAACGGGTTTAGAGGACTGCGCACTCCCAGAAATGGAATTGGTGAAGACTGCTCTGAGAGCCGCACTGGTATTAGATGCTGGGGGGGTGGCAAAAGGAATAACAGAGCCAGAAAAGATTAAGCAAGCGGTGTTTGAAGCGCGGCTGGAACTAATCATTCATGCTATATTCTAGTGGTTTATTGATACGCAAATCTTGCTATGAAGGATATGTTGCTTCAACAAAACTTAGTTCGTGAAAGCATATAGTAATTAACTTAGCATCAATATTTGCTGGGTTGCTAATTCAGTCGGCTTGCGCTTAAATCCACTCTTTACAAACTGCTGCCAGCGACCAATGACAAAGCACATCATCAAATTAGATTGCACTTCGGGCAGAATTTTTTTACCACTTTGTGCTACTGTGATTTTTAAGCATTGTTTGAGGGACATTTCAATGCGGTCTTGTAATTGGTTAATGCGTACTTGTAGTGCATCGTCTTCGTTCACGAGCGCGTCACCAATCAGCACACGTGTCATGCCAGGGTTTTTCTCGGCAAATTTAAGTAGCATGGTGAGGATGGCTTGAATTTGTTTGTCGCCATCTGTTTCATCGGTGGTGATTTTATTAATCACGCCAAAAATGCTCGCCTCAATAAACTCAATTAAGCCTTCAAACATTTGCGCTTTATTGGCAAAGTGTCGGTAAAGAGCAGCCTCGCTCACGTCTAATTTAGCGGCGAGTGCTGCGGTGGTAATCTTCTCGCGTTTAGGGTTTTCTAGCATTTTTGCTAAGGTTTCTAAAATCTGTTGCTTACGTTCGCCTGCCATGATTGTTTCCCTGAGAGTATTTAATTTATTATAACCTAGCGTGAGTGAGCGCTAACACATTGCGCATTCTATAATCGACAAAATTTGGTTTGAGTAGTTTTTTGCTTATCCAAATGGTGCGCATGCCCAGCCGCTTTGCCGTCATTAATGCGGGCAAATTGTCTTCTAACATGACGCAATCGCTCGCTTTTGCATTAAGAGTTTTAAGTAACATTTGAAAGCCGCGTACACTCGGTTTTGCATGAAATTTAGTCGATTCCACACTGAAAATGAGTTCAAAACAATCTGCAATATCTAAAAGCTCAAGCACGCGTAAAGCGTATTCACGCGGGGCGTTAGTAAACACACACTTTCGACCTCTAAGACTTTGCAGCAAGTGCCTTAAGCGTTTTACTTCTAATACCATGTTTGGTAAATCCATCAACGCGTGTGTTTCTTTTAAAAAGTGATATGCATCTACACCGTGGTGTCGCATAAGTCCCTTAAGCGTTGCGCCATATACGCGCC
>JBJXDT010000073.1:0-46908 GCA_046153505.1 Methylophilaceae bacterium
GGCAAAGAAAAAAGCGGATGAAATTAGAGCGCTTGGTGTAGAGGAATTGAGTATTGTGCAAGACTCACAGTGGCGCAATGCGATTTCATTTGGGCTGTTTAGTGAGGAACAGCTTGCGACCAATTTGCTGAATACATTGCATGAAAAAGGGGTAAGAGGCGCAACAAAGGCCTTGCGTAATCCTGGCAAGGCGCTTAGTAGCTTATTAATTCAGAACGTGAGCACAGATGCTGCCATGGAGTTACACAAGGTTAAGCAAGAGTTTTTGGGCACAGATTTAGCGCCTGCAGCGTGTAGCTAAATTATTTTTGAGCTGCGTCTGGAGCTTCCTTGGCTTTCTTTTGGGCTTCGGCCGCATCAGCTGCAGCTTTTGCTTCAGCCGCCTTTTCAGCATCGATAGCTTTAAGTTGCTCAGTTGTTGCTGGCTTGCCTAGCATTACTTCATTGTCTTTATTTTCTTTGCGGTCAAAAACTAAATTTTCACCAAATATAACTCTTATCCAATCAGGGTAGCTATAAGCTGTCCCTTTGTTGTGATCAATAATAGCACCGATGCCTCCACCAAATAGGATGTTTCCGAACATGCTACCGTTTGCCCTTGAGATAACCGTAGCATGACCTGTTGCTTCTCCTTCTTTGTCACAAGCTACCACTAGGTTCTGCCCTGATCTGTGGACATTAACTGTTCCAGTTGAAGTGGTCGTCCATTCCCCGCGTTCATTTTTAGCTGAGCATTTTGCACCGTTGACAAGTTGATTATTAGTAGTGTAGGTTTCTATCTGTACGGCTTGATTTGCATCTTTTGTGATGGTTGCGCAGCCTGTAGAGATTACTGAAGCGATTACAAGGGGAGCAAAGTAGATAGCATTTTTCATTATTCTTTTTACCTTTATTTTTGTTAAAAAAAAGCCAGCTCAAACATGGTATGAACTGGCTATATTAGTTTGCAAATAATATTAACGCTTTTTAATATATAAGTCAGTAATCGTGCCTTCTTTTATCTCAGCCGCAAAGCAAATGGTTTCCGAAAGAGTGGGGTGGGCATGAATAGTTAAGCCTAAGTCATGCGCATCTGCACCCATTTCAATTGCTAACACGGCTTCTGCAAGTAATTCACCTGCGTTAACACCCACAATGCCTGCCCCAATCACACGATGTGTTTCTTTATCAAAAATCAGTTTAGTTGTGCCCTCGGTACGGGCTACTGAAATCGCTCTGCCGCTGGCTGCCCATGGGAAGCTGGCTTTTTCAATTTCAATGCCTTTGGCTTTGGCTTCGGTCTCGGTCATACCGACCCAAGCGACTTCAGGATCAGTATATGCAACACTTGGGATAACTGAGGCGATAAATTCAGTTTTGTGCCCAGCAATCACTTCTGCAGCTACTTTGGCCTCGTGCGTGGCTTTATGCGCTAACATGGGCTGACCGACAATGTCGCCAATGGCGAAGATATGGGGAACGTTGGTTCGCATTTGTTTATCTACTTCAATAAAACCACGTTCATCTACTGCCACGCCAGCATTTTCTGCACCAATGTTTTTGCCATTTGGGCGGCGTCCAATTGAAACTAAAACGCGGTCGTATATTTGGGTTTCTTTGGGAGCTGAACCATCCTCAACCCCTTGACCTTCAAAACTGACATGAATACCATCTTTTTTCGCTTCAATTTTTGAAACTTTTGTCGAAAGCATAATCGCTTCAAAGCGTTTTTCCATGCGTTTTTGCAAAGGACGTACTAAGTCTCGGTCACAGCCCGTGATTAGACCGTCCATAAACTCGACTACGCTGACTTTGGAGCCAAGCGCGTCATACACGGTGCCCATTTCTAAGCCTATAATTCCGCCGCCAATCACTAATAAGCGTTTGGGGATATCTGCCAATGCTAAAGCACCTGTTGAATCCATTATGCGTTCATCTTCTGGCGCACCTGGGAATTTTGTGGCTTGCGAGCCGGCAGCAATAATGGCATTTTCAAAGCCAACTGTTGTCACTTTGCCATCGGCAGCAGTGACTGCGATTTGGTTAGGGCTAGTAAATTTACCTACCCCTTGTACGACAGTAACACCGCGTTGTTTTGCCATGGCGCCTAAACCACCTGTTAGCTTTCCAACCACGTCATTGGCTTTCCAGTTGCGTAATTGCTCAAGGTCAATTTTGGGGGCGCTAAAACTTACGCCGTGATGTTCAGTTTCCTGTGCCTCTGTAATGACTTTAGCCGTGTGTAATAGGGCTTTAGAAGGGATGCAGCCCACGTTTAAACAAACGCCACCTAAAGTTGAGTAGCGCTCAATCAGCGCAACTTTAAGGCCTAAATCTGCAGCTCTAAATGCTGCAGTATACCCACCAGGACCTGAGCCTAGAACGACTAATTGAGTAGAAATGTCATAATCACCTGTTGCAGCAGATGGCTTGGGAGCTAATATTGGTGAGACTTCTAGGGTAGGTGCTTTTGTTGCTACTATTTCTGTCGCTTTTGGCTCACTAGCGCTGGCTTCTGCTTCCACTAATAAAATGAGGGAGCCTTTGGCCACTTTGTCGCCCACTTTAATCTTTACTTCTTTCACTATGCCCGCTTGTGATGAGGGAATATCCATCGACGCTTTATCAGATTCAACCGTAATGAGTGAATCCTCTTTGGCAATGTTATCGCCCGCCTTGATGTGCACTTCAATGACATCTACGCTATCAAAATTGCCGATATCCGGCACGAGTACTTCAACTAAATTGCTCATGTAAAACCTTAAAGTAGTAATCTTCTAACATCGCTCAACATCATACGCATGTGGCTGGTAAAGCGCGCGCCATCGGCACCATCCACAACGCGGTGGTCGTATGACAATGAAAGCGGTAATATTAATCGAGCTTCAAATGCTTTGGTTTGGGCGTTGTAAACGGGCTGCATGCTTGAGCGCGAAACGCCTAAAATAGCCACCTCTGGACAATTGATAATTGGCGTGAACATCGTACCGCCAATGCCACCCAAGCTAGAAATCGTAAAGCAACCGCCTTGCATTTCTTCCACTTTAAGTTTGCGTTCGCGCGCTTTTGTAGAAAGCTCCATCAAGTCACGCGCAATATCTAACACGTCTTTGCTTTGCACGTCTTTGACTACTGGCACCACTAAGCCATCTGGAGTGTCGCAGGCAAAGCCGATGTTGTAATAGTTTTTCAAGATTAAGCTGTCGCCATCAGGAGAAAGCGACGCGTTAAAGTTAGGGTATGTTTTCAATGCGTTGACGCTGGCTTTGATTAAAAAAGCTAACATCGTGAGTTTTACGCCACGCTTTTCAGCGTCCGCCATCATCGATTTTCTAAAATCTTCCAAATCAGTAATGTCTGCCTCATCGAATTGCGTTACATGTGGCGCAGTTACCCAGTTGCGATGCAGGTTTGCACCAGACAATTTTTTAATACGTGAAAGCGGTTTTGTTTCAACGCTACCAAATTGGCCAAAATCAATCACAGGCATTGGCAACGTAGCCAATGCACCTAAGCCAGCACCCATGTTTTCTGTACGTGGTTTGGCAAGTTCGCCTTTTACAAAGGCTTGCACATCGGCTTGCAAAATGCGATTTTTAGGGCCAGAGCTTTTAACCAAGCTTAAGTTAACCCCCAACTCGCGCGCAAACTTGCGTACAGATGGGCTGGCATGCGCGCTTTTGCCGCCGTTTACCACTACACTTTCGGCGACTGGCAAGGGTTTTTGCACAGGTTGGATTTTTTGCGGAGGCGCAGCAACTGGGCGGCTGGGTTCTGGAATCGCTGCTGCTGGGGCGGCTTCTGCTTTTGCAGCAACTGGATCTGGTTTTGTTTCAGTCGCAGGCGCGCCACCTTCGGCGGCTTGAAGCATTAAGATTAAATGGCCTTGTGCCACTTTGTCACCCACTTTAATTTTTACCTCTTTAACTACACCGCTAACTGGCGCAGGAATATCCATTGAGGCTTTGTCCGATTCAACCGTCATTAACGAATCGTCTTTGGCAATGGTGTCGCCTGCTTTCACCAATACTTCAATCACGTCGACAGAGTCGAAATTGCCAATATCAGGCACTAGTATTTCTTTTAAACTCATTATTTACTCCGAGCCAATTATTAAATCCATTTAATTAAAAAAAGCAACAAGCTATTAAATAGTCGTTGGGTTCGGTTTGGCAGGATTTAGCTTATACTTTTTAACCGCTTCTGCAACCTTGGCAGCAGGCAATTTGCCTTCATCGCTCAAGGCTTTAAGTGCGGCCACCACCACGTAATAGCGATTGACTTCAAAGAAGTCACGCAAGGCTTCACGGCTGTCTGATCGGCCATAGCCATCTGTTCCAAGTGCCACAAATTTTGTGGGCACAAACGGCGCAATTTGCTCGGCAAAGCTTTTCATATAGTCAGTTGAAGCAATCACAGGCCCTGTAGCCTCTTTTAAACATTGTGCTACATAGCTTACTTTTTGTTTTTTCTCTGGGTTAAGCATATTCCAGCGCTCACAATCTAAGCCCTCGCGACGTAGCTCGGTAAAGCTTGGTGCGCTCCATACATCTGCCGCAATACCCCAGTCTTTTTCAAGCAACTCGGCTGCGGCAATCACTTCACGTAAAATTACGCCAGAGCCCATCAATTGTACTTGTGCCTTTTTAGATTTGCTAAAGCTGTACATGCCTTTGAGGATGCCTTCAGCAGAGTCTTTTGGCATTTCTGGGTGGCTGTAGTTTTCGTTCATCAAGGTGATGTAGTAATACACATCTTCTTGATTTTGCACCATGCGGCGCAAGCCTTCTTGAATAATCACCGCTAACTCATATGCAAACGTTGGGTCGTAAGACACGCAGTTAGGAATGGTGGCGGACATCAAGTGGCTGTGACCATCTTCATGTTGTAAGCCTTCGCCATTCAATGTGGTGCGGCCAGCCGTTGCACCTAGCAAGAAACCGCGCGCACGTGAGTCACCTGCTGCCCATGCAAAGTCACCAATGCGCTGGAAACCAAACATCGAGTAATATATGTAGAAAGGAATCATTTGTGTGCCAGTGACGCTGTATGACGTAGCTGCCGCTAACCAGCTGGCGAATGAGCCTGCTTCGTTAATGCCTTCTTCTAAAATTTGGCCAGTTTTTGATTCTTTGTAGTACATCACTTGGTCAGAGTCTTGTGGCTCATACAATTGACCAACTGAAGAGTAAATGCCCAATTGACGGAACATGCCTTCCATACCAAAAGTACGCGCCTCATCGGGCACAATCGGTACAACAAATTTGCCAATTTCTTTATCACGCACCAGCGTCGATAAAATACGCACAAATGCCATGGTGGTAGAAATTTCACGTTCACCAGTGGCGACTAACATATTGTCAAAAGCTGCTAAGTCAGGCACTTTGAGTTCGTTACCTTTGCGGCGACGTTGCGGTACAAAGCCACCCATTGCGGCGCGGCGCTCTGCTAAGTATTGCATTTCTGGGCTGTCATCTGCGGGTTTGTAGAATGATAACTTTTCTACTTGCTCGTCGGTTAATGCCAAATCAAAGCGGTCACGGAATTTTTTGAGCGACTCAATATCCATGCTTTTTTGTTGATGCGTGGTATTTTGGCCTTCTCCCGCATCGCCCATGCCATAACCTTTAACGGTTTTAGCTAAAATCACAGTCGGTTGACCTTTGTGGTTCACTGCGGCGTGATACGCTGCATACACTTTGTGTGGGTCATGACCGCCACGGTTTAAGCGCCAAATGTCCGCATCTGACATGGCGGCGACCATTTCTTTGAGCTCAGGATATCTACCAAAGAAGTGCTCACGGGTGTAGGCGCCGCCTTTTTGTTTAAAGTTTTGGTATTCGCCATCGACGCATTCTTCCATGCGTTTTTTCAGCAAGCCATCTTTATCCATTGCTAACAGAGGATCCCAGTAAGAACCCCATACTACTTTGATTGCATTCCAGCCTGCACCACGGAAGTTAGACTCTAGTTCTTGAATAATTTTTCCATTGCCACGGACAGGGCCATCCAAGCGTTGTAAGTTACAGTTGATGACGAAAATCAGGTTATCTAAGCCTTCACGTGCTGCGAGTGAAATCGCGCCTTGTGATTCTGGCTCGTCCATTTCGCCATCGCCACAGAACACCCAGACTTTACGGTCAGAGGTATCCGCAATGCCGCGGTTATGCATGTATTTAAGAAAACGTGCTTGGTAAATACCCGCCAATGGGCCTAAACCCATTGAAACGGTGGGGAACTGCCAGAAATCAGGCATTAACCAAGGGTGTGGGTAGCTAGATAAGCCATTGCCGCCTGTTTCTTGGCGGAAATTATTCATTTGTTCTTCATTAAAACGGCCTTCTAAGAAAGCACGCGCATACACGCCTGGTGAAGAGTGACCTTGGAAGTACACACAATCGCCACCAAAATTATCATTTGGTGCACGGAAAAAATAGTTAAAACCGGTGTCATACAAAGTAGCAGCTGATTGGAAGCTCGCAATATGACCTCCCACACCAGGCGATTTTTCGTTAGCGCGTAACACTGTCATAATGGCGTTCCAACGCACAAGTGCGCGCACACGGCGCTCTAATTCAGGGTCGCCTGGCAACTTGGCTTGCAAATGGGTTGGAATGGTGTTGACGTATGAGGTCGTCGCGTTATATGGCAAATTGCTGCCAGAACGACGCGCATGGTCAATCATGGCCTCTAGCAAAAAGTGAGCGCGCTCATTACCCTCGTTATCGATGACAGATTGCAGTGCCTCTAGCCATTCTAGGGTTTCCTGTGCGTCAGTTTCGGTTAAGCCAGTTTGAGGATTAAAAGTCATGCGTGCGTTATCTCCGTATTGCGGTTGCAGGGCGTATCTATTATGCTAGATGCAAGCAACTAAACGTGGTGTAGGTTGTTCTATAAGGCTGTAGTGTCGCTTTTTTGGCTGTTTTGGTCAAGTTAAACCGTTGGTTTGGCTTGTTTTCTTAGCGATTTGCTAAGAGTTTGCAAGATTTTATATAAGAGTCTGGGAATATTAAATGTCGTTAAAATTAACGCAAAATACTTCAATTTGTAGTGAAAAGTCATTATCTTTAGAAAAACACATTCTTTTCGTATTAAATGATGGTGACAAGAATGCATTTCCATACGCACAATTACTTACTAACAAGCTTAGGCGTTCAAAAACAGAGTTTAAAGATTTAAAAAAAACGCCTATTTCTTTGGAGTTGCCTAATGGAGGGCTGGCGAGCTTTATTGTATTGACGGATAAATTAACAATGTTTCAAAAACACACTTTGCTACGCAAAGCTATCAAGCCATTACTTGATGAGTATCCAGAAAATTTGGCGATTTGTGTATTTGGTGATGATGCCGCGCGCGAAGCCCATGCTTGTGCGGCTTATTACGTTGCAACCGTGAATGCCGCTGAGTTACCAAGTAGAAAGAAAAAAGATAGAAAAACTTCTACACTAAAGTCTATTGTGATTCATGGACATAAGGCTGGCCACAATTACGCATATGTGAATGCGCGCGTGGCTGGCAATATGCTTTGTCGCAGCTTGACTATGCTGCCCCCGAACGAATTAACGCCAACAATCTATCGCAAAAAAGTTGTAGATTTAGCAAAACAAAATGGCTGGAAACATGAAGAGTTTGATATGCCTAAACTTAAAAAAATGGGTGCTGGCGCTTTCTATGCAGTTGGGCAGGGTAGCGAGCCAATGGATGCGGCAATTGTTCATCTCACTTATTCGCCAAAAGGCGCAAGGAAACATATTGCGCTTGTGGGCAAGGGTATTTGCTTTGATACGGGTGGACATAATTTGAAGCCCGCAAAATATATGCAGGGTATGCATGAAGATATGAACGGCAGCGCGGTTGCGCTGGGTGTTTTGTTAGCGGCCACGCAAATGAAGTTAGAAGTGAAGTTGGATTGCTGGTTGGCGATTGCGCAGAACCATATTGGGCCGCTTGCTTATAAACAAAATGATGTGGTAACTGCGCTTAATGGGTTGACCATTGAGATAGTACATACTGATGCAGAGGGGCGGATGGTGCTGGCCGATACTTTAACGCTCGCTTCCCGCGCTAAGCCAGATGTAATTTTGGATTACGCCACGCTCACTGGAAGCATGGCGGTTGCAGTGACGGATCGTATGAGTGGTGTCATCGCTAACAGGCCTGAATTGGCCTGCAAAGCGATAGGAGCGGGCGCTGCGGCTGGAGAACGCATTGTGGCTTTTCCTTATGAAGAAGACATGGACAGCGATTTGGATAGCGATATTGCCGACATTAAACAATGCACACTTGAGGGCGGTGGCGATCACATGCATGCAGCACGTTTTATGGGTAAATTTATCGAAAATGACATCGCTTGGTTGCACGCGGACTTATCGAGTACTAATCGCAAGGATGGCTTGGGCGCAGTACAAAGCGATGTGAATGGTTTTGGCGTTGGGTTTGGGTTGGAGATGATAAAAAGCTTAATTGCTTAAATAAAAATAAATTAAGGGGGACGCAAATGCAGGATTTGGCTTGGCTTGAACAGTTTCCGCCCTTGCTACATTTGGAGGAAAATGTACGCGAGTTGTTGGCAAAAAATTCGCGCATTGTAGAAGCGCCGGTTGGTACTATTGGTTACCGCGAAGGTGGACCATGTGGGGTTTATGTGATGCGCCTCGCAGGGCAATCGCGCGTATACAAAATGTCGCAAAGTGGCCGCGAAATTTTGCTGTATCGTGTGAATGCGGGTGAAACTTGCGTGATTACGACGACTTGTTTGCTTGGAAACAGTGATTATCCTGCTTCTACCATTGTTGAGGAAGCCATTCGTGATGTGATTATTCCAGCCGCTGCTTTTAACCAACTCATGGTCGATTCTAAAGTGTTCCGTACTTTTGTCATGACGAACTATGGCGCACTGATTAGTGATTTAATTGTATTATTGGATGAGGTAGCTTTTCATAACTTGGATGCGCGCTTGGCAAAAACCCTGTTGGATGCAGGTAGCGATAATGTCAGCCGCACGCATCAACAAATTGCCGATGAGCTAGGCACAGCGCGGGAAGTGGTGAGCAGACAACTAAAGCGATTTGAGCAGAAAAACTGGGTGAAACTAGGGCGCGGACAGATAGACTTAATTAACCGCACACAATTAGAGAAGCTCTCGCAAAACTAGCGCAGGTTTTTTTTCAGCTTTTTCTTTTTGTATTTTGAGTGCTCAATAGACTTCGAGGGTGCTGCTTTTGGGTTTGCCGCAATTGCTTCTGTTGGCGCAGTGCCCGTTACAGATGGATTTACCTCGGGTTTAAAGTTGCCCACATCTACGCCTGCGCAATCGACACACAAACCTTTGGTGGTGTCGTAGCCTTTAATCGCTTCCAATCCTTTTACACCGGTCATTCTCGTGCTGTCGAGCACAGATTCGCCCATTTTTGCGCCAGTAATGTCAGCGCCTGTTAAATCAGCGGCGCTTAAATCGGCACGAAACAAGTCAGCCCCACGCAAGTTTGCGCCTTTTAAATTAGAGAATCTAAAATTAGAGCGATTAATGTCAGCGTTTTCAAAGTTGGTATTTTCAAAATTGCCACCTACCGAGTCAAAGCGCATTGCGCCCATGGGTTGGTTACCAATATCCAAGCCAAAACGGCCTTTGCTGACGTTTGCGCCACTCATGTCTACAGGCCCTAGCGTGCCAATCATGCGTGCGTTGGTGAGATTTGCGCCTTTGAAATTGGTTTTATCAAAAATCGCTTGAAAGATAATGGCATCTTTTAAATTCGCACCGCTTAAATTAGTGTTTTCTAATCGAGCAAGGTTTAAATAAGCGCGCTCTAAATTGGCGCCACTTAAGTTTGCACCCCGTAAATAGGCGCCAAAAAAGCTGGTGTTCACCATTTTACAATGTCGCAAATCCAAGCCATCAAATTGCAAATAGCCAACATCTAGATTGCTTAAATCGCAAGTTTTGCTGTTAATTTGCGCCAACGCCGCTTCTTGACTGATTTTTACACGTTCAACTTCAGTCAGTTTTAGTTTTTCGTAATTGGCACTTGCTTTAGCAATCATTTCTTTGGGGTTTTCTAAAAAATTATCTTTGCCTTCTTCAGTGCTAAAGCAATATGTTTTGCCCTCGTATACACTGGTGATTAAACACTGAGTTCTGAATAAACGACCTTGTGATAAGCTTGAAGTGCAGCTGTCACCAAACTCGCCAGCTAAAGCGAAGTTAGATAATAAAATAAAAAAAACCACTACCAACCATTTAAAACCGCGCATAGACTAATCCTCTTGTAATGTTTTTGATTTCATTTATAGCTTATTTTAGTCGCAGTATCAGTGAAATGCATTACAAATTAAGTGACTGAGGTTACATAAGAAGAATATGGTGATGCACATAAGGATATTTTTAAAGGTGCAACACCATATGATTCTGTTTAGACTGTAATTTTAATTCCAAATTAGAAAGCCACCCTATAGTCAATACAAGGTGGCGAAAATTTCGCGAATTGATTATTCTATTGTTTTGCGACGGGCTGCAAAACCTGTTAAAACTAAGCCAACCAATAACATGATGTAGGTATTGGCTTCTGGAACAGCTGTAATAATTAGGTTGAAACGATAATTAAAGTTACCAGTCGCTAACTCTTGTATCCATAGCGTGTAGTCTCCTGCACCCAAGGGTGAGTTAAAACCACTGGAGCCGTTGCCACTAACCGCCATTGCGTTCAAAATGTTGTTAGATAAATCTGCTGCACCATAAACTTTGTAGCCTAAAAGACCACTTGCATTGATGGCATTTGGAGGAATAGGTATTGTGCTGCCAGCGGCAAGGCCGATAAAAGACCCGTTGCCGCCTACGGTTGTTTGGTTACCTAGGCGGAGTTCTGACCAAACATAGCCCGTTGGCACAATAATGTGCAAATAATCTCTGTCAACAACGCCATTAACGGCTCCGATGCGGCCACTAATGATGTTGTTGCCAGACAAACCATTTGCGCCAACTGGGCTATCAGTGAGTGCTAAAAAACTCGGGTTCAATCGGTCATTAGACAAATCACCATTAATGGCTTCATCATAAGTAGCTGCTTGCGACAATTGAGGGCTGAGCAAATTAACCATTAGCGAGCCAACAAAAACCAATAAATTAAGGTGTTTCATGTTGATGTAATCTCCTGTTTTAAGCTAAAAAACGTCTACTTGAGTAGATAAAAATCAAAGCAAGTAAAATAGGCACCCACATTGGTAGTGGCACATCGGTTGCAGAGTTTGCAGCGGGCGTCCAGCTCACAATAAGTTGAGGACGAAATGCCGCGGTTGCATTTTCACGGCTAGCATAAGCCTTTGCGCTAGCATCGCCAATAAGCGTCCAACCATAATTATTGTTAGGCTGAATTACCCAGTTTTGCACATCTGTCAACAAGCCAGCACTACTTATGTCGTGGGTCACACCCTGCAACCCAGGGATAGATTTGCTTGCACTAACAATAGGAGAAAAATCGCCACCTTGTGTATCCCATAATTGCAATAAACCAAAGAATCGGTATTTCCAAGTCGCGTCATTGGCAAGGGCTTGATCTCCAGCACCACCAAAGGAGGTGGAAAGGTCTTCACCCCAACTATTGAGGGTTTTATGCAAGCTAACAGTCATCGTATCGGAATGACCGCGGATAAAGGTAAGCTTTAAAATAGCAGAATCAATATTAGCTGTTGCAGGTATTGCACTTAAATCAAATCGCAACAAAGCACGCCGCTCGCCTGCGCGTTGTGTAAAGCCGACGTAAATAGAATCAGCTCCACCATTTGCTAAATCTTGGTTATTAAAATTTTCGATTAAAGTCACATCACTTACAGCAGTAAATGTTGTAGTTTGCGCATATACATTTGAGAAAATCAAACTCATTACCACAAAAATATACTTTAGAATGTGCATTCTGGCCCCTTAATAAACAGACAAAAAAGGTGGGATAACTTGCGTCGCCCCACCTTTTTGCCCAACTTTATTTAAAGCTTATTACTATTTTTTACTGTTGCGACGTCTTGCTACAAAGCCCATTAAACCTAGACCAGTTAACATCATGCTGTAAGTATCAGCTTCTGGCACAGCAGCAACTGATGTTTGCATAAGCAGTTGACCACCTTCAACAAGCGTCGTTGCATTAACACCTGTGGCAGCAGCGTGATTTTGCATTACAATCAACTGATGAAGTTTACCGTCGTTATACATACTGCTTACATCGATAATGCCAGAGGTTTCTTCATCTTGTGTCAAGAAAGTAGTGCCAGGATTTTGAAATACACCACCTACAACATCACCAAAACGCGTAACATCAGATTTAGCATCTAATGTAAGCGTGTCAGTTGCTAAATTATATTTCCATACTTTACCGTTGTGTGCTGCATTGCCTGTATCTTCAAGCAATGAAAGTGTGCCATCTGAGTTAAAGCTTAAATTATCTAACATAATTTGACCTTCAGTACCGTCCAACAAAGTATCAATCGTGCCGCCAAGTGTAGGGTCGCTAATGTCTGCAAAAGTCATTTTGTATAAACGTGAACGACCGACTTGTGTGCCGCCTGTGAGTTCAGTAGTATCAATACGGTCTGTGGTTACAAACACGTATTCGTTATCGCTTATCCAAGCGCCATCTTCTGGGCGTGAAAAGGCAGTAGCCGCATTAGTTGTTAAACTAAACGCCGTGCCATTAGCAATAGTGCTTGGCGATGCACCAGCTGCAGTGTTAGTGCGCTCTGCAGTAACACCAGCTACGTTTACATAATAAGTAGTGCCGTTATTTAAACCTGCTTTTTCAGCATCGGTACCTGTAGCTTGTTTAGTACCCACATAAACTGCAACTGCGCCATTTACATTCGTGCCACCGACGTTGGCATTGCCATCAGATTGACCAACAACAACAGTTTTATCTTGAACTTTGGCGTTGGCAGCTAAGTTTTCCCAGCTCGCAGCACCGAAAGCACTCAATACATAGCTCGTTCCCGCATTTGATCCGTCCGCTGTGTGAGCAAGTGCACGACTTCCGATTGAGCCAAAAGGTACAGGACTGCCTGCTGATGATTCTTCACCGTTCATGAATAAACGGGTTTGTGTGCCAAGCCCAGAAACTGGATTATAAAATGCTGTTGCAGCAGGAAGGTCTGCTGAGCAAAAGCGTGAAAATGCTAAGCTACCAGTGTAAGCGCTACCATTTGCATTTTTTACAGAGGTCATTAAATCTTGGCCAGAGGTCACTGCTAATGTAGTTTTGTTAATCACCCATTTTGAAACATAAGCACCAGCAGCGCCATGCGCGCGCACTGTACCTAGTGGAGTGTTTGGCACACCTGCTACAGTAGCTGTACCAATTTCGTGGTTCATTAATAAGGTGAAAGTACCATCGTTATTGTCGTATGCGCCCAAACCATCTGGAATGCCACCCATTAAATAGCCGCCTACTGAATCACCAGTAGTTAGAATAGAAGTGTAATCCAACCCTGTTGCTACAGCAGTTAAATAAGGTGTAGTAGTAGTGCTTGGTCCAGTCGTCGGTGCAGCATAAGCTTGGCTAGCGCATGCAAGTGCAACTGCAATACAAATTTTCTTTAAAGCCATGGTAATCCCTTCCTTGGTTATGTAGTTAAGTGTAAATATTGCTGAAAATATAATCGTTCTTATTCACTTTTATATTAGTAACCAATTTACTGTTGAAATGTGACAGGCTAGACAGATTGCAATAGTTCTTTAAGGCTATGCCTAAAGGGCTATTTTTGTAGCGTTTTTGTCATGTATTTGAAGCAATGTCATTTAGGGGATTGGTTTGCATTCAAGACAAAATTAGAGTGAATGTTCTAATCTAAGTAAAATCATGAATCGAACCTAAGTAATCAATTTCACGTCGGCTATTTTAACTTCACTACGTTTAATGCTCATCTGCGAAACAAAAAGCGGATATAACTCAAAAGAGGAGATTTAAAGTGAAAAAAGCATTATTAGTTGGTTTAGTGTTAGCAAGTACATCAGTAACTGCATTTGCAGATGATGACTATGACGACCGTGGTCGTGTGATATCAGTAACGCAGCAATTCCAGCGCGTGAACAATCCACGTCAGGAATGTCGCACTGAGATTCAACGTGAAAGTTATTACGAGCCACGTGAGCGTTCTTTAGGTGGCGCGATTATTGGCGGTCTAGCTGGTGGTTTGTTAGGCCATACAGTAGGTCGCGGTAACGGCAAAGTGGCTGCTGCTGCTGTTGGTGCGGGTGTTGGTGCTATCGTGGGCGACCGTGTAGATAATGACCGATATCAACGAGGTGGTTATGAGCGCGTAAGTGAGCGTCCAGTTGAGCGCTGTGTAAGTGTAGATAACTGGCAGCAAGTTCCGGCTGGCTTCTTGGTGAACTATGAATACAATGGTCGCCAATACTCAACCGTAACAGATCGTGACCCAGGTCGTTATATTCCGTTGCACGTGAATGTTCGCCCTAATGGTTATGTGTCAGATGTGAGCTATGCACAGCCACAGTATCAACAAGGTGGTTACGATGATGATAGAAATTGGAAACATCGTAGACACGGTCGTGAACACGGTTACTGGTAATTTGTAGTAAGCAAGTCAAAAACCGCCTTGGGAAACCGAGGCGGTTTTTTTATTGCTGTGCCATTGTTTTGCTATAATTGGCTATCGTGCCATTCCAATTCCTCTCTCGTTTATTTGCAAAAACGCCCAACGCTGCAATAGCTTATAAGCAAGCGGGAGGCATGGCGCAACACGCGTTTTGGCTATTTGCCGCGCCCGTGCATATGCAACTTGGCCGCGAAAGTTACTTTCTCACAAATCCCGCACCGATGATGGTTCCCAGAGTAGATGCGGAAAGCATTATGTCGAGCTTAAATCAGCATTTTTTCGAGCTGGGCTATCACTTTTACTTACAAAATGACGCTTGGTTTTTGGGCTTGGATGCCGACCCAAAAATCATCACCATACCTATTGAAAAAGTTACCAATCAAGACGTTGCGCCTTATTTGCCGCGCGGCGAGGGCGCTTTGGCGTGGGCGAGTTTACAGAACGAAATTCAAATGCTGTTGTTTAGCCAGACAGTGAACGTGGTGCGAGAAAGCAAAGGCTTGCCAATTATCAATAGTTTGTGGTGTTACGGATTGGCTGCTTCGTGAAAATTATTCAAAGAACAATCAATTTAGAAGCACAAAAAAGTCTTGAAGCAGCAGGCATGACGCCGCTACTAGCAAAGCTGTATGCGGCACGTGGAGTGGTAAATTTTAAAGAGCTAGATATCAGTTTAAATAAGCTTATTCCGCCAGAACAACTCACCAACAACCAAAACATGGCAAAGCTGCTAGCAGACGCCATTGTGGGGAAACAGAAATTACTTGTTGTGGGAGATTACGATGCTGATGGTGCCACAGCAACCGCCGTGGCAGTTAAAGGGTTGCTTAGCATGGGTGCTATTGTAGATTTTCTCGTGCCAAATCGCTTTGAATATGGCTACGGTTTAACGCCAGAAATCGTAAAGCTCGCGGCACTAAGCAAGCCCGATATAATTATTACCGTCGACAACGGCATTGCCAGTGTCGATGGTGTGGCGGCGGCCAATAAATTGGGTATTCAAGTGTTGATTACTGACCACCACTTGCCGAGCGATGTCGCACCGCAAGCCGCTTGCATTGTGAACCCTAACCAAAAAAATTGTGATTTCCCTAGCAAAAATCTCGCAGGTGTAGGCGTAATGTTTTACGTATTACTAGGTTTACGAGCAGAGCTACGCGCTCGCGGTGCATTTGCTGAAAAACAAGAGCCCAATTTAACCGAGCTGCTCGATTTAGTCGCGCTGGGCACGGTGGCAGACTTAGTAAAGCTCGATGCCAATAACCGTATATTGGTTGAACAAGGTTTACGTAGGATTAGAGCAGGCGCTTGTTGTGAGGGCATTAAAGCGTTGTTAAGAGTTGCTGGGCGTGATCTCAAACAATCCAACGCGCAAGATTTAGGTTTTTACATTGGACCAAGGCTCAATGCCGCTGGCAGGCTAGACGATATGCGGCTTGGCATTCAATGTTTACTGGCTGAAACGCCACTTGATGCGCAAAAAATCGCACAAACCTTGCACGAACTTAATGCAGAAAGGCGTAATATCGAGGCCGATATGCAAGATGGCGCGCTAGCTATTCTAGATACCATTCAAGTCGAAAATCAATTTAGCATCAGCTTGTTTGAGCCAAGCTGGCATCAAGGCGTAGTGGGCATTCTGGCCTCGCGCATTAAAGAGCGATATCACCGCCCCGTCATTGCATTTGCAGAAGCAGGAGGTGAGATTTTGAAAGGTTCTGGCCGTTCTATTGCGGGTCTTCACTTGCGTGATGCCTTGGATCTGGTCACTAAGCGGCATCCGAGTTTGATTGTTAAATTTGGCGGTCACGCCATGGCGGCGGGGTTGAGCATCAAACAAGCAGATTTTTTAGCGTTTCAACAAGCGTTTGAAAACGTGGTGAGCGATCTGCTTAGCCCTGCCGATTTGCAAGCGGTGATTGAAACGGACGGTAGTTTGGAGACAAACAACATGAGCTTGGGAGCCGCGCAGTTATTAGCTTCTAGTGTATGGGGTCAAGGCTTCGCGCCGCCATTGTTTGCAGATAACTTTACTCTGGTGAATCAACGTATTGTCGGTGAAAAACATTTAAAGTTGTTGTTAGAACGACAAGGTAAGCGTTTTGAAGCGATTTTTTTCGGCCAAACCGAATCTTTACCAGAGCAAATTCATGCTGTGTATCAATTACAAACCAATACTTACAATGGCATGCAATCATTACAGTTGCAGGTACTCAATACCACTGCGGCTTAAGCTATAATGCGCTATATGATGCAAACAAAAAAATCCGCCAACAAATTCGTGGTTGCTAACTGGAAAATGCATGGCAATCTCAAGCAAAATCAGGCACTACTCGAAAATTACATTCAAGCCTTATCCAACCTAAAACACACACAAGTGGTGGTTTGTGCTCCATACCCTTATCTTGCGCAACTACAAAATATGCTCGCTGACACTGATATAGCTTGGGGTGCGCAGAATATGGCAAAGAACGAGGTTGGACCATTTACTGGCGAGGTTTCTGCTGAAATGCTGTGTGATTTTGGCTGTGAATATGTGATTCTTGGACACTCGGAGCGCTCGACAGCGTATTGCGAGAGCGACGAGAATATCGCACAAAAGTTTATGACTGCCAAAAAACACGGACTTACCCCAATTTTGTGTGTGGGTGAAACGCTGATTGAGCGCGAGGCAGGAGTTATGGAAATAGTGGTGGACAAGCAACTCGATACAATTATTAAACTTTATGGTGCTGCAGCTTTTGCAGATGCGATTATCTCTTATGAGCCGATTTGGGCGATTGGAACTGGGTTGGCTGCTACTCCAGAACAAGCAAAAGCGATGCATAAGTATATTCACAATAAAATTGCCTCATTAAATAATGAAGCGGAAAGTCGCTTAAAAATCCTCTACGGGGGGAGCGTAAACCCGCAAAATGCGGTACAATTACTCGATGTAGAGAACATTGATGGCGGGCTTGTAGGTAAGTGCTCGCTCAATGCGCAAGAATTTGAAGATATTTGTCGTGCAGCAGAACTTTCGGCTGCATAATTAAAGAATTGTAAGGAAAAAAGATGCAAAATTTAGTCACAATCATTCATGTGTTGGCTGCGGCTGGGGTGATTGGTTTAGTATTGTTGCAACACGGCAAGGGTGCAGATATGGGCGCTGCTTTTGGTAGTGGTGCTTCTGGTAGCTTGTTTGGCGTAAGTGGCTCTACCAATTTTTTAAGCAAAGCCACAGCGGCTTGCGTTACTGTGTTTTTTATTACTAGTTTGACATTGGCCTACATGGCAAGCCATCACGCATCAAGTAGCGTGATGAAAACCACTGGGTCTGTAGTGGTGGCGCCCGTTGCAAAACCAGTTGAGTCTAAACCTACTGAAACGACGCCTGCTAGCACTAGCGCGAAGGACGTGCCTAACTAATAGGCTGGTTTAATTGCCGTCGTGGTGGAATTGGTAGACACGCAGCCTTGAGGTGGCTGTGACGAAAGTCGTGAGAGTTCGAGTCTCTCCGTCGGCACCAAAATGAAATACCGAGTTGAGTTAAGTGGTTAGCTTTTGCATTTGCAAGGCTTGGAATAAAGTAATTAAATAGCGTTTGTTTATAGTATCTGCTTTAATAAAAAATGTAATAATAATGCGATATTATTAGTCTAATCGACTAGTTTAAGTCTAAGCTTTTTGGCTTGTAGTGATTAACATAGGACTAGCAAGTGCTAGAAAATTATTTTCCAATCTTAATGTTTATTTTAGTGGGCTTAGCAGTCGGCCTAGGACCACTTATCCTTGGAAAAGTATTATCTCCCCATAAGCCAGATTCAGAAAAAAACTCTCCTTACGAGTGTGGCTTTGAAGCCTTTGAAGATGCGCGTATGAAATTCGATGTGCGCTACTATCTGGTGGCTATTCTTTTCATTCTTTTTGACTTAGAAATTGCGTTTTTATTCCCATGGGCGGTTGTGTTGCCAGAGATTGGTCTGTTTGGTTATTTGGCGATGATGTTTTTCTTGTTTGTGCTGGTGGTTGGCTTTATCTACGAGTGGAAAAAGGGCGCGCTAGAATGGGATTGATATGAGCATAGAAGGCGTCATGGAGAAAGGGTTTGTCACTACAACCCTCGACACAGTAATCAACTATACACGTACTGGCTCTTTATGGCCGATGACCTTTGGGCTTGCTTGCTGTGCTGTAGAGATGATGCATGCAGGCGCTTCACGTTACGATTTAGATCGTTTTGGCATTGTCTTTCGTCCTAGTCCACGTCAATCGGATGTGATGATTGTGGCGGGAACGCTGGTAAATAAAATGGCCCCTGCGTTACGGAAGGTCTATGACCAAATGGCTGAGCCACGTTGGGTGATTTCGATGGGTAGCTGTGCAAATGGCGGCGGTTATTATCACTATTCTTATGCGGTTGTGCGAGGTTGCGACCGAATTGTGCCCGTTGATGTGTATGTGCCTGGATGCCCACCGACAGCAGAGGCACTGTTGTTTGGCATTATTCAGTTACAGAAAAAAATTAGACGTACAAATACAATTGCCCGTTAAATAATAATGACAAAGCTAGAACATCTATCATCGCAACTAAAGCTGGCATTAAATGACCAGCTCGGCGCAATTCACAGCGCATTGGGTGAAATTACCATTGAATGCAAGGCAGAAAATTTGGTTGCGGTTTGCGGTAAATTGCGTAGCCACGGTGAGCTGAAATTTGAACAGTTAATTGATTTGTGTGGGGTGGATTACAGCGACTATAGTGAAGGTCGCTGCAAGGGTGCGCGTTTTGCAGTGGTATTGCACTTGCTTTCAGTTTCTCTGAATCAGCGCGTGCGCCTAAAAGTTTTTGCGCAAGATGATGATTTCCCTGTACTGCCCACATTAGTTGACGTGTGGCCAGTTGCTAATTGGTTTGAGCGAGAAGCCTTTGATTTGTTTGGTATTATGTTCGAAAATCACCCTGACTTGCGCCGCATTTTGACCGATTATGGTTTTGTCGGCCATCCTTTCCGCAAAGATTTTCCAATGATTGGCAACGTGGAAATGCGTTACGACCCAGAGCAGCAGCGCGTGATTTATCAGCCTGTTTCTATTGATATGCGCAACAATGTGCCCCGAGTGATTCGTGAAGAAGGATCACATTCCTAATGGCTGAGATTCGCAATTACACCATGAATTTTGGCCCGCAACATCCTGCGGCGCACGGAGTCTTACGCTTGGTGCTTGAGTTGGATGGTGAAGTGATTATGCGTGCTGATCCGCATATTGGGCTTTTGCATCGCGCAACAGAAAAGTTAGCTGAGAATCGCACTTACCTGCAATCTGTGCCTTATATGGATAGGTTGGATTATGTGTCGATGATGGCAAACGAACATGCTTATGTAATGGCAATTGAGAAGATGCTCGGGTTAGAAGTGCCTATTCGCGCGCAGTATATCCGCGTCATGTTTGATGAGATTACTCGTATTTTGAATCATTTGTTATGGATTGGCGCGCATGGCCTTGATTTGGGCGCCATGACCATGTTTATCTACGCTTTCCGCGAACGTGAAGATTTGTTTGATATGTACGAGGCGGTTTCAGGGGCGCGCATGCACGCGGCGTATTATCGTCCTGGTGGCGTTTATCGTGATTTGCCAGAGCAAATGCCGCAACACGAAACGGGAAAATTCCGTGCTGCTAGTCAGATTAAAAAACTCAATGAAAATCGCCAAGGCTCTTTGCTCGACTTTATTGAAGATTTTACTAAGCGCTTCCCAACTTATGTTGATGAGTATGAAACTTTACTCACGGACAATCGTATTTGGAAGCAACGTACCGTGGGTGTTGGTGTCGTAAGCCCAGAACGTGCGTTGGCGTTGGGCATGACGGGCCCAATGTTACGCGGAAGCGGCATAGAGTGGGATTTGCGTAAAAAGCAACCTTACGAGGTGTACGATAAGTTAGATTTCGATATTCCGGTCGGTGTGAATGGCGATTGTTATGACCGCTATTTGATTCGCATGGAAGAGTTTCGCCAATCCAATCACATTATTAAACAATGTATTGCATGGTTACGCGCTAATCCTGGGCCAGTCATTACATCGGATAATAAAATCGCGCCACCCAATCGTGAGCACATGAAAACCAATATGGAAGACATGATTCACCACTTTAAACTCTTTACTGAGGGGTTCCATGTGCCAGCGGGTGAGGCTTATGCGGCGGTTGAGCATCCAAAAGGTGAGTTTGGCATTTACATGGTTTCGGATGGCGCAAATAAGCCTTACCGTTTAAAAATTCGCGCGCCAGGATTTGCGCATTTGGCGGCTTTGGACGAAATGGTGAAAGGCCACATGATTGCGGACTTGGTGGCGATTATTGGCACGCAAGATATTGTTTTTGGTGAAATTGATAGATAAGAGTCTGATAAATGTTAAGTAAAGAAATTATCGGAAAAATTGAGCTTGAGCTCACAAAATATCCTGCTGACAAACGTCAAGCAGCGGTGATGAGTGCTTTGCGCATTGCGCAGATGGATAATGGCTGGCTTTCGCCGGAATGTATCAGCGATGTTGCGAAGTATTTACGCATTCCTGAAATTGCTGCGCTGGAAGTTGCGACGTTTTATAATATGTATGACTTGCAGCCTGTTGGAAAACACAAAATTACAATTTGCACAAACATTTCTTGTATGTTGCGTGGCAGTGACGAAATTGTAGATCATCTTCAAACCAAGCTGGGTGTGGGTTTTAACGAAGTGACTCCCGATGGAAATTACTGCTTGAAAGAAGGTGAGTGCATGGGTTGCTGCGGTGGCGCGCCGCTGATGCACATCAACAATACAGAAATGCATGAGTTTTTGACGACGGAAAAAGTGGACGAAATTCTAGAGGGCTTGAAATAATGGCTGTCGAGAAAAAATCAAAAGGCACACCAAAAGTTACCGCCAAGCCTGCCACTAAAGCAGTCAAGTCAACGACAAAAACTGCAAAACCAACAAAGGCCGCCAATGTGGGTGGGCCAAGCTTCAAAGGTCAAACACTACTGACCTTGCGCACCCTTACCGAAAAAGAACCAGCGTCCTTAGCAACCTATGAAAAATTAGGGGGTTATGTGCAGTTAAAACGCATAGTGACTGAAAAAGTCAAGGCTATGGATATTATTAACCAAGTCAAAGTTTCTGGTTTGCGTGGACGCGGCGGTGCGGGTTTCCCAACTGGCCTTAAATGGAGCTTCATGCCACGTTATTTTGATGGGACGAAATATCTGGTGTGTAACTCCGACGAAGGTGAGCCTGGCACTTTTAAAGACCGTGACATTATTCGCTACAATCCGCACCAGCTCATTGAGGGTATGGCGATTGCCGCATACACATTGGGTGCGCGAGTAGGATATAACTATATTCATGGCGAGATTTGGAATGAATATGAAGTGTTTGAAAAAGCACTAGGCGAAGCGCGCGCTGCCGGCTATATTGGCGAAAATTTGTTTGGCACGACGTTTGATTTCGATTTGTATGCGGTGCATGGTTATGGAGCATATATTTGTGGCGAAGAAACTGCACTGATTGAATCGATAGAAGGTAAAAAAGGTCAACCACGCTTTAAACCACCATTCCCAGCCAGTTATGGCGTTTTTGGCAAGCCCACAAATGTGAATAACACCGAGAGTTATGCAAGTATTCCGTGGATTTTGCAACATGGCGGCCAAGCTTTTGCTGATTTGGGCGTAGCTAATGCGGGCGGTACAAAGCTATTTTCAGTGTCTGGTCACGTAGAAAGACCTGGTAATTATGAAATCAAAATGGGGACGCCATTTAGCAATTTACTCACAATGGCGGGTGGCGTTTGGAAGGGCAGGCAATTAAAAGCCGTCATTCCAGGTGGGCCATCAACACCTGTGATGCCAGCTGCGGCGATTTTAGGCGCAAATATGGATTATGACAGTTTGAGCAAGGCCAAATCTAGCCTTGGCGCAGGCTCAATGATTGTGATGGATGAAACTACGTGTATGGTCAAAACCCTAAAACGGCTCTCTTACTTTTTTTACGAAGAAAGTTGTGGGCAATGCACCCCATGTCGCGAAGGTACAGGTTGGGTGTATCGCGTGATTAAGCGCATTACAGATGGCAAAGGCAAGATGGAAGACTTAGACTTGCTGACTGACGTTTGTCAAAATATTTCTGGCCGCACTATTTGCGCGCTGGGAGATGCAGCGGCAACGCCAGTATTGAGTTTTATCAAACATTTTAGGCCAGAATTTGAGTATTACATTCAGCATGGCAAATCCATGGTGGACGGAAAATAATATGTTGAATATTGAAATTGATGGCAAAGCGCTAGAAGTCGAACACGGCAGCACCATTATTGATGCAGCTGATAAGGCTGGTATCGCTATACCACGTTTTTGCTACCACAAAAAATTATCTGTGGCAGCCAATTGTCGCATGTGCCTCGTGCAAGTAGAGAACTTTAACAAGCCGCTGCCAGCCTGTGCCACGCCTGCTGCAGACGGAATGAAAATTCAAACACGTAGCAAATCAGCAGTTGAGGCGCAACAAAGTGTGATGGAATTTTTGTTAATTAATCACCCCTTGGATTGTCCAATTTGTGACCAAGGAGGCGAGTGTGATTTGCAAGACATTGCGGTTGCTTATGGTGCAAGTGGATCACGTTATACTGAAGAAAAGCGCGTGGTGCTGAACAAAAATATCGGCCCGCTAATTAGCACAGATATGACACGTTGCATTCAATGTACACGTTGCGTGCGCTTCTTGAAAGAAGTTGGTGGCATGCAAGAGCTGGGTTTAATTGGTCGTGGCGAGCATGCGGAAATTACAGCATATATCGATAAAAGCGTGAACTCGGAATTAAGTGGCAATATTATCGATTTATGCCCAGTTGGCGCACTAACTAATAAACCGTTCCGCTATTCCGCACGCAGCTGGGAGCTTGTTCGTCGGCCTTCGATTGCGCCGCATGACGGACTAGGTTCGCATATAGAAGTGCACGTAAAAAATGACAAAGTGATGCGCGTTTTACCGCGTGAAAAAGAAAGCATTAATGAGTGCTGGTTGTCAGACCGCGACCGTTATTCTTACGAAGGCCTGAATAGTCCTGACCGCTTAAAAGTGCCAATGATTAAGCATAATGGTGCTTGGCAAGAAACCGATTGGAAAACTGCACTTGAGTTTGCCGCAGGACAACTTAAAGATATTACCAATCAGCATGGTAGTGAGTCTTTGGGCGTTTTGGTTTCACCTAACAGCACCATGGAAGAGGGTTATTTAATCAAACATTTAGCGAGCGGTCTAGGCTGTGGTAATGTGGATTATCGTCTGCGTCAAACTGATTTTAGGTTGGATGGAAAACGTGTTGGTACGCCTTGGATGGGTATTAATATTCACGAAATTGAGGATCTGGATCGTATTTTAGTGATTGGCTCAAATTTGCGTAATGAGCATCCTTTGTTAGCGCAACGTTTCCGTCGTGCAGTCCAAAATGGCGCTGAGTTGTCAATAATTAGCCCGCTGGATAATGACCCGCTGATGAATATCGCACATAAGATTATTTGCACTCCAAACGACATCGTTAATGTGCTCGCGCAAATTCTAAAAGCTATGTCGCAATTACAGCGTCTTTCCTTGTGCCTACCACCTTCACTCAGTAAGTTGTTGGAAAGTATTCATGTGCGCCCGAACACTGAAGAAATGGCAGAGAGTTTGGCTGGTATGGGTAAAACATTGAACTTGATAGCGCCAAGGGTTGGATTGTTCATGGGCAATATGGCACTCTCTTCACCACGATTTACTGAAATGTATAGCTTAATGGAAGCGATTGGAGGTATTTGTGGTGCAAAAGGTGGCATTTTGCCAGCCGCCGCCAATAGCACTGGAATGCACCTTATGGGCGTGATGCCTAGTGCGACTGGTATGCATGCACGTGCGATGCTTGAAGTACCTCGAAAAGCGTATTTACTCCTTAATATTGAGCCAGAGCTTGATTGTCAGCATGCAGCGCTTGCAAAAGCTGCAATGGAAAAAGCGGAGTGTGTTGTAGCGTTGACAGCGTTTAAATCTGAGGCGCTAGATAACGCTGATGTGTTGTTGCCGATTGCGCCATTTACTGAAACCTCAGGTACTTTTATGAGTATGGAGGGTCGTGTACAAAGTTTTGAAGCAGTAACTAAACCACTAGGCGAATGTCGCCCCGCATGGAAAGTACTTCGAGTACTGGCCAACACTTTAGGGTTACAAGGTTTTGATTTTAATAGCAGTGAAGAAGTTAAGACTGCCGTTTTTGGCGGTGAAAAACCTTCAACGGTAGTGTGGCGTAACCTGAATAATAATATGAAAGAATTGGTAGAAATTGAAGTTAAAATTAAGTCGTCTGGCTTGCAGCGTGTAGGTGAAGTTCCTCAATATGAGTCTGATCCTATCGTTCGTCGTTCTGCTCCATTGCAAAAAACCAAATATAACATCAAGCCGATGGCTAGAATGAGTGCTGAAGATATGCGGGTGTTAGATCTGCGCGAAGGTGATACTGTGTTGGCGAAACAGGACAAAGGTAGTGCTGTACTCACTGTGCGACTTGATAGCCACGTCGCAAAAGGCTGTGTACGCGTCACTGCAGCACACGAGGACACGGTAGGTTTGGGCGATTTGATGGGGGATATTTCCATAGAAAAACTCTCACAAACTGCAGAGCAAAATTGATGAAAAGTAACGGATGGAATATTTAGCTCACATTTTTGGTACTTATTGGCCCGCAGTTCAAATTACGGTTTGGACGCTGCTTAAAATCGTTGCAATTGTGTTGCCTTTGATGGGGGCTGTCGCTTATTTGACACTAGCCGAACGCAAAGTGATTGGCTTTATGCAGGTGCGTATTGGTCCAAATCGTGTTGGCTATTTTGGCCTGCTGCAACCAATTGCAGATGCCATTAAACTGCTCTTTAAAGAAATTATTCTTCCATCTGCTTCGAATAAAAGCTTGTTTTTTATCGGCCCTGTCTTAGCAATTGCACCTGCTTTTGCGGCTTGGGCAGTGATTCCCTTTAATGCAACTTTGGTGCTGGCGGATTTAAATGCAGGTTTGTTATATATTTTAGCGATGACCTCAATTGCGGTGTACGGTGTCATTATTGCTGGCTGGGCATCCAACTCTAAATACGCATTTTTAGGCAGTTTACGCTCGGCGGCTCAAATCGTATCTTATGAAATTGCCATGGGGTTTGCACTGGTGGGCGTGCTGATGTGTGCGAACTCTCTAAATTTGGGCAAAATAGTTGAAGGGCAAACCGGTGGATTTCTGCACTGGTACTGGTTGCCGCTGTTCCCACTTTTTATCGTGTATTTTATCAGTGCTGTAGCTGAGACCAACCGTGCGCCGTTTGACGTTGCCGAGGGTGAGTCTGAAATTGTGGCAGGATTCCACGTAGAATACTCTGGTATGGCATTTGCACTCTTTTTCTTGGCAGAATACGCCAATATTTGGCTCGTATGTGCATTGGCAACGGTGATGTTTTTTGGTGGCTGGTTGTCACCAGTATCGTTCTTACCAGATAGCATTTTCTGGTTTTTTGCAAAAATGTTCTTTTTTGTATTCTTCTTTTTGTGGTTTCGCGCGACGTTCCCTAGATATCGATATGACCAAATTATGCGCTTGGGCTGGAAAGTATTCATTCCAATTACCATCGTTTGGATTGTCTTTATCGGGGCAATGATGCAAACGCCACTTGGATATTTGTTCCACTAGGCAATTTGATTAAAGATGCTTAAAAATATAAAACATACATTAGCTAGTTTGATGCTCGTCGAGTTGCTAAAAGGCATGGCGCTAACCGGCCGCTACTTTTTTGCGCGCAAAATCACAATTCAATATCCAGAAGAACGTACGCCGCAATCTAATCGTTTTCGTGGATTGCATGCTTTACGCCGTTACCCAAATGGAGAGGAACGATGTATTGCCTGCAAACTATGTGAGGCGGTGTGTCCTGCATTAGCGATTACCATTGAATCTGAGCAACGTGAAGACAATACACGCCGTACAACACGTTATGATATTGATCTGACCAAGTGTATATTCTGCGGGCTTTGCGAAGAGTCTTGCCCCGTCGATAGTATTGTCGAGACGCGTGTGTTTGATTATCACGGCGAACAGCGTGGTGACTTACTTTACACCAAGCAGATGTTGCTGGCAGTGGGCGATAAGCACGAAAAACAAATTGCGGCAGACCGCGCACAAGATAAAAAGTATAGATAACTTTATAAATAACCATGATATTTACTGACTTCGTATTTTATACACTGGCAACTATATTGTTGCTGGCAGGCTTGCGTGTCATTACCACGCGCAATCCTGTCCATGCTGCACTTTTTCTTGTGCTGGCTTTTTTTACGGCGTCTGGCATTTGGTTGTTACTGGAAGCAGAGTTTTTAGCTATCGCCTTGGTGCTGGTGTATGTTGGTGCGGTGATGGTGTTATTTTTATTCGTTGTGATGATGCTAGATATTAATATCGACAAGCTTCGTGAAGGTTTTTGGGATTATTTGCCAATGGCTGGTTTTATCGGCTTGCTGATGGCGGTTGAAATGTTGATGGTGCTTGGTGGTAAGTATTTTGCAGTGACCAAAGTTGTGCCAAAACCCTCGGATTATAGTAATACTGCTGAGTTGGGGCGTGTGCTATATACCGATTATTTTATGACATTTGAATTGGCTTCAGTGGTGTTACTAGTGGCAATTGTAGCCGCTATTACGTTGACTTTACGTGACAGAAAAGAATCAAAATCTATAAACGTGGCAGATCAAGTGAGAGTGCGCAAACAAGACCGTATGCGAATTGTGAAGATGGCTGCAGTTGTGGAAGAAGTAGCTTCGCCAGTGGTTGAAAAGGAGGAGAAATCATGAGTGTAGGCTTATCTCATTACTTGATTCTTGGCGCATTGCTATTTGCGATTAGTGTGGTTGGCATCTTTTTAAATCGTAAAAATGTGATTATTTTGCTCATGGCGATTGAATTGATGTTGCTGGCTGTGAATCTTAATTTTATTGCCTTCTCACATTATTTGAATGATATTGCAGGTCAGGTTTTTGTATTTTTTATATTGACCGTTGCGGCGGCAGAGTCTGCGATTGGGTTGGCTATTTTAGTTGTACTGTTTCGTAATTTGCGCACAATTAACGTCGATGATTTGGATTCCCTCAAGGGCTAATTAAAAATAACATGAGCATTCAACCATTATTGATTTGGATTCCTTTACTGCCACTAATAGCTTCGACAATTATTGGCTTGGGCGGCAAAAAATTGCCTCGCGCGGCAGCTCACTGGTTGACAATTGCCGCGGTTGGCGCAGCATTTGTGTTATCAGCAAAAGTGTTGATGGCAACAATTGACGGCTATACCTATAACGGCAATCTTTATACTTGGTTGATATCAGGTGATTTGCAATTTAATGTAGGATTTTTGATAGACAATTTGTCGGCAATGATGATGGTTGTCGTTACTTTTGTCTCGCTTATGGTGCATATATACACTATTGGCTATATGCACGAAGACCCAGGTTACGCGCGCTTTTTTAGCTATATTTCATTATTCACTTTCGCCATGTTAATGCTGGTCATGAGTAATAATTTCATGCAGTTATTTTTTGGCTGGGAAGCGGTAGGATTAGTTTCTTATTTGCTAATTGGCTTTTGGTACACGCGACCTACAGCAATTTATGCAAACTTAAAAGCCTTTCTAGTTAACCGTGTCGGCGATTTCGGCTTCCTATTAGGCATTGGCTTAGTGCTCGCTTATTTTGGTAGCCTCGATTACGCGACCGTATTTCAAGCCGCACCCATCATGTCGCATATGCTGATTGATGTTTTTCCTGACCATGCTTGGTCCTTGATGACTGTGATTTGTATCTTGTTGTTTGTTGGCGCAATGGGAAAATCTGCCCAAGTGCCTTTACATGTATGGCTTCCAGATTCAATGGAAGGTCCAACGCCTATCTCCGCATTGATTCATGCGGCAACTATGGTGACGGCAGGTATTTTTATGGTGGCACGCATGTCACCATTATTTGAGTTATCGACGACAGCCTTATCTTTTGTGATGTTTATCGGTGCTATCACAGCGCTATTTATGGGTTTTTTGGGCATCATTCAAAACGATATTAAACGCATCGTGGCTTATTCTACTTTGTCTCAATTAGGTTACATGACGGTCGCGCTGGGCGCATCTGCGTATTCGGTAGCTATTTTTCACCTAATGACACACGCTTTCTTTAAAGCGTTGCTATTCTTGGCGGCTGGGTCGGTGATTATGGGTATGCATCACGATCAAGATATTCGTCACATGGGCGGCCTAAACAAATATATGAAGATTACGCACTGGACGACATTAATCGGTTCACTAGCGCTAATTGGCACACCATTTTTTGCAGGTTTTTATTCAAAAGATAGCATTATTGAAGCGGTTGAGGCATCGAGTATCACTGGCAGCAGCTTTGCCCATTTTGCGGTGCTTGCAGGTGTATTTGTCACTGCATTTTATTCGTTCAGGCTGTATTTTTTAGTGTTCCACGGCAAAGAGAAATGGCGCGAAATTAAACACAGCAGAAACGATAACCATCATCACGGCTTAAGTGCAACAGATAACCCACATGAGCCAGGATGGGTGATTAAAGCTCCTTTGATTTTATTAGCCATTCCTTCAGTATTCATTGGCTATATGACAATTGAGCCTATGTTATTCGGTCACTTTTTTAGTGGTGTAATCGTTGTAGATAGCACGAGCCATCCAGCCATGATGGAGTTGGCGCATAAATATGCCGAAAACCTACATTCTCCCGCAGGCATGGCGCTAAAAGGTCTGTTGTCGCTACCTTTTGCACTGGCAGCGTCTGGTGTTGCTTTGGCTTGGTTCTTCTATATGAAGCGTCCCGATATACCAGCCATGCTTCAGCAAAAATTTAAGATGATTAACCAAGTTTTAGAAAATAAATATGGTTTTGATAGCTTCAACGAGCGTGTATTTGCTGGTGGTGCAAGGTTTATTGGTAACAAGCTTTGGCAAATTGGCGATGTGCAATTGATTGACGGCGCCGTTGTTAATGGCACTGCAAGGTTGATTGGAAAGTTTTCCGGCTTTATTCGCAATTTACAGTCAGGCATGATTTATCACTATGCGTTTGTCATGATTATTGGCGCGCTTTTGTTACTAACTATTTTTAATAAAATTCAATAAAACGATGCTACAAGCTCATGTAATAAGTTTATCAATCTGGCTGCCAATATTGGCGGGCGTGCTGGTATTGCTGTTAGGTAGTGATAATAACGCACTGCTCACACGCTCACTTGCGCTGGCGGGTAGTATTGTGTCGTTTTTTGCAACCTTACCGCTATATACACGCTTTGATGTGATGACGACAGATTTCCAGTTTCAAGAAATGGCACAATGGATACCAGCCTTTAATATTAACTATCACCTGGGTGTAGATGGTTTTTCCGCACCGCTGATTCTGCTAACCAGCTTCACTACGCTCATTATCGTTATTGCTTCTTGGGAAGTGATTACGAAAAACATTGCGCAATATATGGCGTGCTTTCTCATTATGTCAGGCTTGATGATTGGCGTATTTAGTGCCTTGGATGGGCTATTGTATTACGTGTTTTGGGAGGCGATGCTAATTCCAATGTTTTTGGTAATTGGCATTTGGGGAGGTCCGAATCGAGTATATGCAACAATAAAATTCTTTCTTTATACGCTGTTAGGCTCTTTATTAATGCTGGTTGCGTTTATTTATTTGTACCATCAAACAGGAAGTTTTGAGATAAGCGATTACTACGTGTTGCGACTCCCATTGAGTACGCAAGTGTTTATTTTTATGGCATTTTTTATGGCTTTTGCAGTAAAAATCCCGATGTGGCCAGTACATACTTGGTTGCCAGATGCGCACGTAGAAGCGCCAACGGGTGGTTCTGTGGTGTTGGCGGCGATTATGTTAAAACTCGGTGGTTACAGTTTCTTACGCTTTGCTATGCCCATTGCGCCTGATGCTGCACATTATTTATCTAACTTCATGATTACTTTGTCTTTAATTGCGATTTTGTATATTGCATTGGTTGCCTTGGTGCAAAAAGATATGAAGAAACTTATCGCGTATTCCTCAATTTCACATATGGGTTTTGTGACGCTAGGTTTTTTCATATTTAGCCAGCTTGGATTAGAAGGCGCCATAGTTCAGATGATTTCACATGGCTTTATTTCTGCTGCGATGTTTTTGTGCGTTGGCGTTTTGTACGACCGTGTGCACAGCCGAGAAATTGCAGCCTATGGCGGCGTGGTGAATACAATGCCAACGTTTGCAGCGTTTGCAGTGCTATTTGCCATGGCAAATAGCGGTTTACCTGGTACATCGGGCTTTGTTGGAGAATTCATGGTGATATTGGCCGCTGTAAAATATAATTTCTGGGTTGCATTTATTGCGGCAACTACATTAATTTTCGGTGCTGCATACACGTTGTGGATGGTTAAACGAGTCTTTTATGGGGACGTCGCAAATCACCATGTAGCTGATTTAAAAGACTTAAGTAAACGTGAATTTTTGGTATTGGGAATATTAGCATTTATGGTGTTAGGCTTTGGTATTTATCCTAAGCCAATTACAGATATGACGCACACCACTGCCGCACATTTTTTACAGCATATGGCAATCAGTAAATTGCCAGTGGTTGCAGGGTTGTAGGCATGCAAAATATTCAACTTGATATACTCACAGCACTACCTGAGATCACTGTGCTATGCATGGCGATGCTGATATTAATTGCCGATTTATTCTTAGCGCACAAAGATAAGCTTTTTATTTACATAGCTGCTCAAGTGACCTTGCTTGTAGCTGCTTATTTCGTATTGGCGGGCCAAACCAATTCGGTTGGTTTTGCCTTTTCTGCGATGTTTGTGGATGATCCACTGAGCCATGTTTTGAAGTTGATGACCTTACTTGGCGCCTCAATTATGCTGGCCTATACACGGCAATATATGCAATTTCGAGACCTATTTAAGGGTGAGTATTACGCATTGCTACTCTTCTCGGTGCTGGGCATGATGGTGATGATATCTGGCCAAAATATGCTGACCATTTACGTTGGCTTAGAGTTGCTGTCGCTCTGTTTATACGCGCTGGTGGCGATGAATCGTGACGATGCAAAATCTACGGAAGCTGCTATGAAATATTTTGTACTCGGCGCGTTAGCGTCTGGCATGTTGCTTTATGGAATGAGCATGATTTACGGCATGACAGGTAGTTTGGATATTACTGATATTGCCAGTGTGCTGAATGAGTCCAACACTAAAAATCCAGTATTGATATTAGGTTTAGTGTTTGTAGTGGCTGGCATCGCCTTTAAATTTGGCGCAGTGCCATTCCACATGTGGGTGCCAGATGTGTATCAAGGCGCGCCAACCTCGATTACGATGCTAATTAGCTCAATTCCGAAATTTGCAGCTTTTGCCATGGCAATTAGATTATTAAGTCAAGGTTTAGCACCATTAGCTACCGATTGGTCTGGCATGTTGTTATTGATGGCGTTGTTGAGTATTGTTGTGGGTAACGTGACGGCGATTGCGCAAACCAATCTTAAACGCATGCTGGCATATTCGACCATTTCGCATATTGGGTTCTTACTGTTCGGCTTGATGAGCGCAAATTTGAACGGTTTTGCTTCTAGTATGTTTTATGTCTCTGCTTATGTGCCAATCACATTGGCTGGTTTCGGCATGATCATTTTGCTTTCACGTCAAGGATTCGAAGCAGAAAATTTAGACGATTTAAAGGGCCTCAATCAACGCAGCCCATGGTTCGCATTTATGATGTTAATAACCATGTTTAGCATGGCAGGCATCCCGCCATCCATAGGTTTTTACGCCAAGTTCACTGTGTTGCAAGCCGCACTGCAAGCTGGTCACGTTGTTCCAGTTGTGTTTGCGGTGCTAATGGCAACAGTGGGTGCATTTTACTATTTGCGCATTGTTAAATTGATGTATTTCGATGCACCTCAAGACCACTCACCAATTACCGCACCATTTGATATGCGTCTTGTATTAAGCCTAAATGCAAGTGCTTTGCTGCTGTTAGGCATATTCCCTCAAGCATTAATGAATATTTGTGCTTACGCCATTACCCGTAGCTTGCAATAGTTTGTATTTCCCCCCAAAATGTTTCCTAGTAATTAAAAATTTGGGGAGTGATAGATGCGCTTAGATGACGAGCAAGAAAGCGTCAACGTTGAGGATAGACGTGGCAGCGGAGGCGGAGGCGGTATTGGCGGTCGCCATATTGGTATCGGTACCATTGCACTGGCGCTGGTAGCCATGTATTTCGGTGTTGATCCTTCTGTGGTATTAAATTTGGGTCAAGGCATGAGCCAAAATGTGCCTGTTGAAGCCAGAGACATTCCGAAAGATGATACACAAGCCAAGTTTGTTGCAAAAGTGCTGCATAGCACTGAGGTTACTTGGGGCGAGATTTTCAAGGCTTCTGGACACGAATATACTGCACCAAAATTAGTCCTTTTTACCGGCCAAACGCCCACGGCTTGCGGTACAGGCCAATCCGCTGCTGGACCATTTTATTGCCCTGGTGATCAAAAAGTGTATATCGATTTAGATTTTTACACCGAGATGACAAATCGTTTTCACGCGCCTGGTGATTTTGCGCAAGCCTATGTAATTGCGCACGAAGTAGGCCACCATATTCAAAACCTCATGGGAACATCCGATAAAGTGCAACAAGCGCGACAAAGTGCGAGAAATGAAGCGGAATCAAATGCCTATTCAGTGCGCTTGGAACTTCAAGCGGATTGCTACGCAGGCGTCTGGGCGAAGCATGCCGATGGCGAAAATCGTATTCTAGAAGCTGGCGACATTGAGGAAGCAATGACTGCAGCTGCAGCCATTGGCGATGATGCCTTGCAAAAACAGGCGCAAGGCTACGCCGTGCCAGATAGCTTTACGCATGGCACATCTCAGCAGCGCATGCATTGGTTCAATCAAGGCTTTACTACTGGCGCTGTAAGCAAGTGCGATACGTTTAGCGCAGGCATCTAGTTTAGCTTGGCAAAAGTCCTGATTGTTGGCTGCGGTGATTTGGGTGGCGAGATTGCTCGGCTAATGGCACTTTCCAAGCATCAAGTTGTTGGGGTACGTGCTAGCGCAAAGTCTTTAGGGTCTGATGTCCAATGCATTCAGGCAGATGTGACTCAAGAAAAAACGCTCACACCACTAGAAAGCCTCAAGCCTGAAATTATAATTTACTGTGTGGCCGCAAATGCGCAAACGGATGAAAGCTACAACGCGCACTATGTTGAAGGTTTGAGAAAGGTCTTAGCCACACAAGTCAATAACGATGCACTTTTGCATGTATTTTTCGTTTCAAGTACGCGCGTTTATGGACAAAAAAGTGATGCAATTTTAGATGAAAATACGCCAGCAATTCCCGCAGATTTTGGGGGAAAACGCCTATTAGAAGCAGAAAATCTGATAAAGCATCTGCCCTGCAAAGCAACATCCATGCGCCTCTCAGGCATATATGGAAAAGGCCGTTTGTATTTGGTGAATATGGCAAAAGACACTGACCGTTGGCCGCAAGTAAATGCTTGGAGCAACCGAGTGCATCGCGATGACGCCGCAAACTTCATTGCTTTTCTGTGTGGTAAGGTAATGAGCAATCAAACAGTTTCTGATTGCTATATTGTGACGGATGACATGCCAACACAGCAGTATGAAGTGCTTACTTGGCTAGCAAAAAAACAGGGTATAGATACTACTCATATCAAAGTTCCGTTGGTGCATGGAGGCAAACGATTGAGCAACCAGCGTATGCGTGACACAGGTTTTCAGTTGCGTTATCCTAATTACCAAATTGGTTACAATGAAGTTTTAAACAATGTTTAAAGTGTATTTAGTTATAGTTGTTTTTTTATGCTTATCACCTGCATTTGCTGATGAAAGACCGCCGCTCTCCATTTGGTTGAAGGATCTAAAGCAAGAAGCTTTGCAACAGGATATTTCACCTAAAACCATAGCAAAGACTTTTAAAAATGCCAAGTTTCTACCACGCGTTATAGCGTTAGATAGAGCGCAGCCAGAATTTATCTCACCTTTTTTAACGTATTTGGATAGCCGAGTCACTGCCAATAATGTTGCGTTGGGCCGTGAAAAACTGCAAGAAAATGATGCGCTTTTGACGCGAGTGGAGGCTCAATATGGCGTACCCAAACAAGTCTTGGTAGCGTTTTGGGGCATGGAAACACATTACGGTAACAATCAAGGCGATTTTGGTTTGCCATCTGCCTTGATGACGCTTGCTTACGAAGGGCGTCGAGCGGATTTTTTTCGCGCACAGTTGTTTGATGCAATGCGTGCTGTAGATGCAGGATACAGCACCGTTGCGGGTTTGCGTGGTTCTTGGGCGGGAGCGATGGGACATATGCAATTTATGCCATCTACGCTGATGCAACACGGTGTTGATGCCGATGGAGATGGGCATATTAGCATTACAAAATCGCTGCCTGATGCCTTTGCCTCAGCTGCTAATTATTTATCGAGCATTGGTTGGCGTAAAGACGAGCCAGTGGCACTTGAAGTAAAGTTACCAGACAATTTTGATTATAGTCAGGCCCAGCTATTAAACCGCAAAAATAGTGCAGATTGGCGTGAATTAGGCGTTTTGCTAGTTGACGGTAAGCCACTACCCGATATAGAAAACACTGCAATTGTGCTTCCACAAGGCTGGCATGGACCTGTGTTTTTAGTTGCAAGCAACTTTGATGTCGTTATGGATTGGAATCGCTCAGTTAACTATGCGCTTTCTGTCAGTCATTTGGCGACGCAACTATCGGCTGATCAACCTATTTTGGGGGGAGCTGATACAGAAAAGGCTGGCATGACTTTTGAACAAATGTGGAGTTTGCAAGAAAAGTTAAATGAATTGGGCTTTGATTGTGGTGCCCCAGACGGTTTTCCAGGCGTTAAAACACAAGCGGCAATTCGTCAGTATCAGGCCAAACAAAATTTACCACAAGATGGTTACGCTGGTCCTGCCCTGTATCAGAGATTGTTTCTGCCCTAAGCTGGTTTGCGCCTAAGCCCGCAATAGGCTAAAATTGCGCCTCACGTAAATAGGCGGTTAGCTCAGTTGGTTAGAGCGCTTGGTCGACATCCAAGAGGTCACCAGTTCGAATCTGGTACTGCCTACCATGTTGAAGTCCCCAGACTAGTCCTAAACTTATCGCCTTGTCATAATCTTTTGCTACTCTAAATCAATAAATAATTCGTTGATTTGGCATCTAAAAGTGGACTGGTTTTTAAGAAAAATATCGATAGCTATACTCCTCAATGTAGCCTTTACGACGCCTGCTTTTGCTGCAACTGCCCCAGCAGAGGCTATTGCACAATTAAGGGTAGGTAAGGCTGTCAATTTAATTGTCGAGTATGATGACAGCACGATTGAGCAAACAGCGCGCAATCTGCGTAAATCTAGCAAAAATTATGAAGATGACGACGCGATACTTCGTTATAAATTTAATCAGTACCAAACCCTTAAAAGCCGCATTGATGGTGTTGCTATGCATCCAGACATTCAATCTATTAGGAACTATAGCCATCTTCCAATGAATTTTAAGCATTTTAGTTCAGTTGCGGGCTTAAACAAATTATTGGCGCAAACTGGCATAAAAGCCGTCTATTTGGATAAAAAATACTATCCAGTACTAGCGCAAAGCTTGCCTTTAATTAATCAACCTATGGTGGCAAGCGCTGGTGAGCAAGGTAATGGGACTACCGTTGCTGTGATTGACGATACAATAGATTTTACAAATGCTGCATTTGGCAGTTGCACTGCAGCAAACACCCCTGCAAATTCTTGTCGTGTTGTAGTAGCAAATAATTTTGCTACGTCACCTGCCCCCGGCAATGGGCATGGTACGAATGTAGCCGGCATTGTGTTAGGTGTAGCGCCACTCACAAAAATTGCAGCCCTCAATGTCTTTGATACTGCTGGCGGCGCATTTACTAGTGACATTATTTCTGCGATTAATTGGGCTATAACTAACAAAGCGACTTACAACATTGTTGCCATCAATATGAGTTTAGGGGATAACTCGAATAATACTAGCACGTGCCCTTTTGATGCAACAAATACGCCCATAAACAATGCAAGAAATGCAGGTATTAGTGTTGTTGTGGCATCAGGTAATTCAGCGTTAAGTGGTGGCTTGGCCAGCCCAGCTTGCGTGCCTAATGTCATTTCTGTGGGTGCTGTATACGATTCAAATATTGGCGCTGTGACTTGGGGGACTGTGCCTAACTGTACCGATAACATTACGCAAGCGGATAAAGTGGCCTGTTTTTCAAACAGCGCAAATTATTTAACTATTCTAGCACCAGGTGCCTATATTACAGCTGCTGGAATTACTGAAGCAGGCACTTCGCAAGCCGCACCACATGTGGCAGGCGCGGTAGCTGTCTTAAAATCAACGTTCCCAGCAGAAACTATTACACAAACGCTTAATCGTCTAACCAGTTCTGGGGTGGCAGTGACTGATACGCGTAACAATATCACCAAACCAAGACTGAATTTAGCGGCTGCTGCAGCGCCTGCAAATGATAACTTTACTAATCGCATTTCTATTTCTGGTAACTCTGGCACTAAAACTGGCCTTACACAATTGGCGACCAAAGAGGCAGGAGAGCCCAGTCATGCTGGTAATGCTGGTGGGCAATCCGTATGGTGGACATGGACTGCGTCTGCCGCTGGTCAGCTAAGTTTAGATACACACGGCAGCAACTTCGATACCTTGCTTGGTGTTTATACTGGCACTGGCGTGAATGTGCTTTCACAAGTAGCCGCAAATGACAACGATGGCGCGGCTAATAACAACAGTGGCTTATTTCTGCAAACTGTCGCAAATCGAACGTATCAAATTGCAGTGGATGGCGCGAATGGTGCGGCAGGTAATGTAGCGCTTAATTGGAGCCTAAATACCACAGCTAAAGCTAATTTAGGCGTCACAATTAGTGGGTCAAATAGCGTGCTCACAGGTGGTACCTACACATACACTATCATCGTTAGTAACGCGGGCCCGCAAGTTGCAACTAATGTTGTCGCTAGTGCCACATTGCCCGCTGGGGCAAGTTTTTCTGGAAGCGCCAGCGGCTGTTCAGCAAGTGGCGTTACAATAACTTGCAATATTGGAAGCATTGCCAATGGCGGTACTGGTAGCGCGAGCTTTCAAGTGCTTTGGAGTAGCATTGCAGCCAATGCAAGCATCGCGACTTCGGTAAATTCAGATGTGCCAGATAGTGTGGCAACCAACAATAACAGCACTATTGCTATTTCTCAAGGTGTTAACACAACACAAAATACGGATGTTCCTTTACCACCATGGGCGCTAGTTTTAACGGCTTTAAGCTTGTTAGGTTTTAGCCTAAAATCAAGGTTTTATTAACGCACATAACGCTGTGGCAGAAAAACTAAAGGCAAATTCCATTTTACTGCTAAAACAAATTCTCATGTTTTTAGCAGTATTTTTATTGTTGCAACTTGCATGGTCCTTACTTCGCGCCTCGCCATTTGGCCTTTGGCTTGTGGAAGGCGCAACCGTGCCAACTTGCGTATGGCTCATCAACCTATTCACCCCACAAATCGCAGCTAGTGCGCAGGGTACGCATATATTGGCTAATGGTGGTGGCATTAACGTGGTGAATGGTTGCGAAGGCATTGAAGTGATGTTGATGTTGATTGCTGCGATGTGTAATGCGTCTATCGCTTGGCGTTTTAGATTCGCTGGCGTGTTCGTAGGCGTAGTTTATATTTTTGTGGTCAATCAAATCAGACTAGTCGGCATGTTTTATGCTGTTCGCGAGGATAAACAACTTTTTGAAACCGTACATGGCTTAGTCGGACCAATTTTACTGGTAGCGCTTACAGGTCTATTTTTTGCCTACTGGTTATCCGCGTTTTCAAAAACTGCCAAACAGGCAAACAACTAATGCTACAAAAAATTGCTTTTAAGTTTTTGCTTGCATGTATTGTGATTGCTGCATTTTTACACAGCTTTGGTGAGCCGCTATTGCAGCTCCTTTTGCCTCTATTTAAGTGGCAAATTCAAGCCATGGACGACCAATACAAACTATTAAGCTTAAGCATTAAAAGTTTAGGCACAGATCGCGTATTTTCTATGCAAGTGATTTTAGCTAAGCCCCTAATACTTGGTGGACAATTTATCTTACCTGACCCTAGGGGTGTTGCAACTGCTAGTAGCATCATTGCGCATGTGTGGCAAATGTTGGTGATTTTTTTAGCAGTTTTAGTCGCTTTACCAGTTAAGCAATTCACAGAATATTTTCGCAGGATTGCATTTGCGCTACCAGTATTAATTGTTGTTCTGATGTTGGATATTCCATTTTCGCTATTAGCCACTCTTAAGGCGCTTATTTTAGAACAACTCAAAGTAGATGGCTTTTCAGCATTGTTATTTTGGAACGACATCCTAGAAGGTGGTGGGCGCTTGGTGCTTGGCTTGGTGGGGGGGTTGGTAAGTGATTGGCTTGCAAACTCTCTCAAAATTAATAATTAACACTCTATAAATTGCAGTGTTTAAGCGTCGTGTGAGATAATCAAGCTATTGTTGAAAGTTGTTCATTAGGCCGCTTGCGGCTTTTGTTATTTTGTAAAGAGAAACACATGCCCATAATCACATTGCCAGATGGTTCGCAACGCTCATTTGAAACGCCTGTTAGCGTGGCGGATGTGGCTATGAACATTGGGTCTGGCTTGGCTAAAGCAGCACTAGCAGGCAAAGTAGGCGGCAAGATTGTTGATACAAGCTATGTGATTGAAACAGATAGTGACTTGGCGATTATTACCGATAAAAATGCTGAAGGTTTAGACATTATTCGGCACTCTACCGCACATTTGTTGGCATATGCTGTAAAAGAACTGTTTCCAGACGCTCAAGTGACCATAGGGCCGGTGATTGACAATGGCTTTTACTATGATTTCAGTTATAAGCGAGCTTTTACACCTGAAGATTTAGTCGCGATTGAAAAGAAAATGGCGGAGCTCGCCAAAAAAGACGAGCAGGTAACCCGCAAAGTCATGCCGCGCGATGAGGCTGTTGCTTATTTCAAAAGCATAAACGAAATTTACAAAGCAGAGATTATAGCCAGCATCCCTGCGGGAGAAGACGTCTCACTTTATACTGAAGGTAACTTTACTGATTTATGCCGTGGCCCCCATGTCCCCAATACTGGTAAATTAAAAGCGTTTAAGCTAATGAAGCTTGCAGGCGCATACTGGCGCGGTGATAGTAATAACGAGATGCTACAACGTGTTTACGGTACAGCATGGCGCAATAAAGAAGAGCTGGATGCGTACTTGTTTCAGCTGGAGGAAGCTGAAAAGCGTGACCATCGCAAATTGGGCAAGCAATTAGATTACTTCCACATGCAAGAAGATGCGCCAGGTATGGTGTTCTGGCATCCACGTGGTTGGGCGATTTGGCAAGAGGTCGAACAGTATATGCGTCAGATGTTTCGCGACTTTGGTTACCAAGAAGTGCGCACACCAACAGTAATGGACAAATCGCTTTGGGAAAAATCAGGGCACTGGCAAAACTATCGTGACAATATGTTTGTGACTAAGTCGGAAAATCGTGATTACGCGGTGAAGCCGATGAACTGTCCTGGGCATGTTCAAATTTTTAATAGCAGTTTACATAGCTATCGTGATTTGCCCTTGCGCCTTGCTGAGTTCGGTTCATGCCACCGTAACGAGCCATCTGGATCGTTACACGGTTTGATGCGAGTGCGTGGATTTACCCAAGATGATGCGCATATTTTTTGCACCGAAGAGCAAGTAGAAGCAGAAGTCGCAGACTTTATTAAAATGCTTTACAAAGCTTATAAAGATTTTGGCTTTACTGATGTGCTCGTTAAGCTATCCACAAGGCCAGAAAAGCGAATTGGGACCGATGCAGACTGGGATAGAGCAGAAACATCATTGGCAAATGCGCTTAAGCTTAATAACCTTGAGTTTGAATATCAGCCTGGTGAGGGCGCTTTTTACGGCCCTAAAATTGAGTTTACACTTAAAGACTCCCTTGGTCGTCTGTGGCAATGCGGAACAATTCAACTTGATCCTAATCTACCAGAGCGACTAGGTGCCGAATATGTTGCCGAAGATAATTCTCGCAAGCGACCAATCATGTTGCATCGGGCTATCGTGGGCTCGATGGAGCGTTTTATCGGGATTCTCATTGAAAACTTTGCTGGCGCAATGCCAGTTTGGTTAGCGCCAGTGCAGGCAGTGGTACTTAATATTTCCGATGCGCAATCGGCATACGTGCTACAAGTGGTTGAAAATTTAAAGAAAAATGGCATTAGATGCGATTTTGACTTGAGAAATGAGAAGATTACCTATAAAATACGCGAACATAGCTTGCAGAAGATGCCTTACTTGCTTGTGGCAGGTGAGCGTGAAATGCAAAGCGGTAATGTGGCCGTGCGAACCAGAAAAGGCGAAGATTTAGGTTCTATGCCCTTGGCAGCGTTTATTGAACGCGTCAAAGAGGATGTAGCAGCTAAAGCCTAATTGGTGATAGCGCGGCTGTTTTATTTAATAGATTAGGGGATAAAGATAGCTCAAGATAAAGATACACGCATTAACGGCGACATTACAGCACCGCAGGTGCGTTTGGTTGGGGTTGATGGGGAACCGCTTGGCATTGTGAGTTTGAAAGAAGCCTTTGCCAAAGCTGAAGAAGTGGATATTGATCTTGTAGAAATCGCTCCAAATGCAGAGCCGCCCGTTTGTCGGCTCATGGATTATGGTAAGTTTAAATACGCTGAAAGCAAGCGTATGCATGAGCAAAAGCTCAAGCAAAAGCAGGTGCAGATTAAAGAAATTAAGTTTCGCCCAGGTACTGACGATGGTGATTACAACATTAAAGTTCGCAACATCATCCGTTTTTTGGGTGAAGGAGATAAAGCGAAAATCACGCTACGTTTTAGAGGTCGTGAGATTACGCACCAAGAATTTGGTTTGGCGCTCTTAAAGCGTGTAGAAGCTGACTTAGTTGACCATGCGATTGTAGAGCAGTTTCCAAAAATGGAAGGCCGACAAATGGTAATGGTGTTAGCGCCAGCGAAGAAAGTGCCAGCTAAAAAAGCGGAAAAGCCTGTAACAGATAAGGCAGTAGAAAAAACAGAATAAAAGTAAAGATTTACCCTGAGTGATAAGGCTAATAGGCATGCCGAAGCACTCTTTAACTAGTCTCTAAAGGAGAAAAAAATGCCAAAAATGAAAACAAAGAGCAGCGCCAAAAAGCGCTTTAAGTTCTTGGGAAATGGTAAAGTGAAACGTACGCACTCACATTTGCGCCATATTCTGACCAAAAAAACCACCAAGCAAAAACGTAAATTACGTGGTACAGCGATTATATCTGCTACCGATGTTAAACGCGTTCGCGCAATGATGCCAACACGCTAAGGAGACTGACATGCCTAGAGTAAAACGTGGCGTCATCGCCCGCGCAAGACATAAAAAAGTATTAAACGCCGCTAAAGGTTATCGCGGTCGTCGTAAAAACGTTTACCGTATAGCTAAGCAAGCGGTAATGAAAGCAGGTCAATATGCTTACCGTGACCGTCGTCAGAAAAAACGTCAATTCCGCACATTGTGGATTGCACGTATCAACGCTGGCGCGCGAGAGTGTGGCTTAACTTATAGCCGCTTTATGAATGGCTTGAAAAAAGCTGCGGTTGAAGTGGATCGTAAAGTACTCGCTGATTTAGCGGTATTTGATAAAGTAGCGTTTGCGAAGTTTGTTGAAATCGCAAAAACTGGTTTAGCCGCTTAAGTGACCAAAAATAAAAAAGAGGCTGCGGCCTCTTTTTTTGTTTCTCAATCAATTGTTTAAGTTAAAATAAGCCAATGACAGATTTAATCCACTTAATTTCTGAAGCGCAATCTGATTTTAATCTTTGCGTGGATATGCCAAATTTGGAAAACGCCAAAGCCAAATATTTGGGCAAAACTGGCAAGCTCACCGAGGCATTAAAAGGTTTGGGAAAATTAAGCGCCGAAGAGCGTCCAGCAGCAGGCGCCGCGATTAACGTAGTGAAGCAGGGCGTGGAAGCCGCACTCACAGCGCGTCGTGAGGCGATTTTAGATGCCGCCCAAGCACAGCAATTAGCAAGTGAATCGATTGATGTCACCCTGCCAGCGCGTGCGCAAGCGCAAGGTGGTTTGCACCCTGTTACTTTAACGCTGCAGCGTATTGAGCAATTATTCCATTCCATCGGGTTTGATGTGGCGACTGGTCCAGAAATCGAAACTGATTTTTACAATTTTACTGCGTTGAATATCCCCGAGAATCACCCTGCGCGCGCCATGCACGATACATTTTATGTGGATGAAAACCATGTGCTTCGTACCCATACATCGCCAGTGCAAGTGCATTACATGGAAAATAAACAACCTCCTTTGAAGATTATCGCACCTGGCCGTGTCTATCGCGTAGATTCTGACGCCACGCATTCACCGATGTTTCATCAAGTAGAAGGTTTGTGGGTGGATGAAAATATCAGTTTTGCCAATTTAAAAGGCGTGGTGCAAGACTTTCTGCAAAAATTCTTTGAGCGCGAAGATTTGACCGTACGTTTTCGTCCTTCGTTTTTCCCGTTTACTGAACCCTCTGCCGAGATGGACATGAGTTGGAATGGTGGTTGGTTGGAGATTGGCGGCTGCGGCATGGTGCATCCTGAAGTGTTTAAACACGTGAGTATTGACAGTGAAAAATACCGTGGTTTTGCCTTTGGTTTGGGTGTTGAGCGTCTGGCCATGTTGCGCTACGGGGTCAACGATTTGCGCCATTTCTTCAATAATGATTTACGCTTTTTGAGTCAATTTAAATAGTATGCAATTCTCTGAAAACTGGCTGAGAAGCTTTGTAAATCCTAATTTGAGTTCTAATGACCTTGGTCACGCAATGACCATGGCTGGGTTAGAAGTAGAAGAACAGCAAGCTGCGGGTGCGGTTTTTAACAATGTTGTTATTGGTGAAATCGTTGAAGCCACAAAACATCCTGATGCCGACCGCTTGCAAGTGTGCAAAGTAAATATTGGTAAAGAGATTCTGCAAATTGTGTGTGGTGCAAGCAACGCTCGCATTGGCTTAAAAGCCCCGTGTGCGCTGGTCGGAGCCGAGTTGCCTGGAATCAGTATCAAACAAGCCAAAGTGCGTGGTGTGGAATCGTTCGGCATGATGTGCTCGGAAAAAGAGCTTGGTTTGGCGATTGATGCGGCTGGCTTGCTTGAATTGCCAGTTGATGCACCTGTTGGGCAAGATATTCGCGAATATTTGAGTTTAAACGACACGCTATTTACGCTAAAACTTACACCCAATCGTGCGGATTGCTTGAGCATTCTTGGTATTGCACGCGATGTAGCGGCTATTACTGGCGCAAGTCTTAACACCATTACTGGTAGCCGTGTGGATATTGACTCGCAGAGTGCTATGCCGGTGCTCGTCAATGCGCCGGAAGCTTGTCCTGCCTATTTTGGTCGTGTGGTGGAAGGCGTGAATGCGCAAGCCAAAACGCCAGATTGGGTGAAGCGAAACCTTGAGCGCAGCGGTATTCGCAGCATTAGCGCCATTGTCGATATTACCAATTATGTGTTGCTCGAGCTTGGCCAACCCATGCACGCGTTTGATTTGGCTAAATTACACATGAACATTGAAGTGCGTTTTGCTGAATCGGGCGAGATGCTCAAGTTGCTTAACGGCTCTGAAATTAAGTTGCAAGCCGACGATTTAGTGATTGCCGATAGCAAGTCTGTCGTGGCATTGGCAGGTATTATGGGTGGCGAGCCGACATCTGTAAGCGATGCGACAACCAATATCTTTCTGGAAAGCGCGTTTTTTACGCCAGATGTAATTGCTGGTAAGGCGCGCCGCTTGGGCTTAAGCACGGATTCATCCTACCGTTTTGAGCGTGGTGTCGATTTCGGTAATACTTTAGTTGCACTTGAGCGCGCAACAGCGTTGATTTTGGAGATCTGTGGTGGAAAAGCGGGTAACGTGACGCAGGCAGTGAGCAGTTTTCCAGCGCGCGACATAGTAAATTTGCGCTATGCGCGTCTGCTTTCTGTGCTCGGCATTTCAATTGCAAAAAATACGGTTGGTAAATTGTTTAAGCAACTTGGCTTTGTGTATACGGAAAGCGCAGAGGGCTTTGCCGTGCAAGCGCCGACATACCGCTTTGACATCGTACGCGAAGAGGATTTGATTGAGGAAATTGCACGTTTACATGGCTACGACAAAATCAATGCAATTGCACCGACAGCAAATCTAAATATGTTGCCTGCGCCAGAAGCCGCATTAAATAAGGCTGTGCTGGCAAATGCTTTGTGTGCACAAGGTTACCAAGAAGTGGTGACTTATAGTTTTGTAGAAGAAAGCTGGGAGCGTGACTTGCTCGGCAACACCACGCCAATCACGCTTAGAAACCCCATCGCCAGTAATTTGAGTGTGATGCGTACTGGCTTATGGGGCGGACTTTTGGACGTGTTGACCTATAATTTGAATCGCAAGCAAGAGCGCGTCATGTTGTTTGAGGTTGGGTCGACTTACAATAAGATCAAAGACGCTTATCAAGAAGAAACACGCATTGCAGGCTTGTTCTACGGTGCTGCCCAGCCAGAGCAGTGGGGCGCAGAAACAAGAGATGTGGATTTTTATGATGTTAAAGCCTCGGTTGAAGTGCTTACGCATGGTTTAGCGGAGTATCACATAGAGGCGGGCCAGGATTCGCACCCAGCATTGCATCCGGGCCAAGCGGCGCGCGTGTTTATTCGAGGTAAAGCGATTGGCTGGTTGGGTAAATTGCATCCAAAATGGCAGCAACATTACAACTTGGCAAAAAGTACGTTTGTTTTCGAGCTAGTAGCCGCGCCCTTATTGGCTACAGGCGTGCCTGTATACAAAGAAATTTCCAAGTTTTTACCCATAAGGCGCGATATTGCTGTGCTGGTCGATGCGAAACTACCCGTTCAGGCTATTATAGACGCAGTGAAATCTGCTAAGATTCCTCTGTTGCAAGAAATACAATTATTTGACGTTTACCAAGGAAAAGGTATCGCAGAAAATAAAAAAAGCCTTGCATTTCTTATACTTATGCAAGATACTCATAAAACATTAGTAGATATTGAAGCAGAAGCCGCAATGGCAGAATTGCTTAAGTTACTTGAAAACCGGTTTGACGCGCAACTTAGAAATTGAAACCTTAGAAATTAAAACCTAAGAAACTAAAATTAGAGAAAAGCAGGGCAGGGAGTATTTATGACGTTAACAAAGGCGGATTTGGCTGATTTACTGTTTGAACAAGTGGGCTTGAATAAACGGGAAGCTAAAGATATGGTAGAAGCATTTTTTGAGGAAGTTCGCACTGCGCTAGAAACTGGCGATAGCGTAAAGCTTTCAGGTTTTGGCAATTTTGAATTGCGCAAAAAATCTGAGCGTCCAGGACGCAACCCTAAAACTGGCGAAGAAATTCCAATTACTGCACGTCGCGTGGTGACATTCCATGCCAGTCAAAAACTTAAAAGCAAGGTTGAAGAGCATTACGCATAAACCATGAACGACCAAGTTAAAAACGTTACTTTACCGCCCATTCCAGCCAAAAGGTACTTTACCATTGGCGAGGTGAGTGAGTTGTGTGGTGTTAAGCCACATGTATTGCGTTACTGGGAGCAAGAGTTTACGCAGCTTAAACCAGTAAAACGTCGTGGCAATCGCCGTTATTACCAACATCACGAAGTGCTACTCATTCGTAAAATTCGTGAGCTGTTATATGAGCAAGGCTTTACTATTAGTGGTGCGCGCAACCGTTTAGATGGTGCGGAAGACAAGGTGGCAGAAGTTACAATACCGCAAGCAATTAAATCCGCGCCAACCCTCAATATGCCTGCCAATTTTGATGTGTCACATTTTAGAGTCCAAATACAGGAAGTGATACAGTTGTTGCGTGCATAATGCGTATCTCGTAATTCTTGCGGCAATAAAATTAAGAGCGCATTGGATAGACCAATGCGCTTTTGCTTTATAATACGCCCTGCGGTTAATACCGTGTTCGGGGCGTAGCGCAGCCTGGTAGCGTACTTGTCTGGGGGACAAGGGGTCGCAGGTTCAAATCCTGCCGTTCCGACCAAACTTTTATTCATTTAACTCAAGAAATTAAGCTTTTTTCTCGGCTATAATCTTTGTATGCTGGTAGGGGATGCGAGGCTTGAACTCGCGACAAACGGATTAAGAGT
>JBJXDT010000074.1:0-14190 GCA_046153505.1 Methylophilaceae bacterium
AAAAACTAAAATTTAGTCATTAGCATATCTCAGAGGTTAATATGGATTTACGCAAACTTAAAACATTGATTGATTTAGTAGAAGCTTCAGGCATTTCTGAGCTGGAACTAACTGAAGGTGAAGAAAAAGTGCGCATAAGCCGCACCTTAGTGCAAAATGCACCGCAAATGATGCATTACTCTGCTGCACCGCAACCACAACAGGCACCTGTTCAAACTGTTGCTATGCCCGAGTCTGTTGTTGAGCCACCTGTTATTCAAGGTCACATTGTTAAATCACCAATGGTTGGTACTTTTTATCGTTCATCTTCACCCGATGCCAGCCCATTTGTGGAAATAGGCGCGACTGTAGGGGTAGGTGATACATTGTGTATTATTGAAGCGATGAAACTGCTCAATGAAATTGAAAGTGACCACGCAGGAGTAATCAAAAAAATTCTAGTCGAGAACGGTCAACCTGTCGAATACGGCGAACCTTTATTTGTGATTGGTTAATTCAATGTTCGAAAAAATTCTTATCGCAAATAGGGGCGAAATTGCCCTGCGTGTGCAGCGTGCGTGTCGCGAGCTAGGTATTAAAACAGTAGCAGTTCATTCCGAGGCCGATAAAGATGCAAAATATGTCAAATTGGCTGATGAGTCAGTATGCATTGGCCCCGCAGCATCAAACCTGAGCTATCTAAGCATTCCTGCAGTGATTAGTGCGGCTGAAGTCACTGACGCACAAGCAATTCATCCAGGTTATGGTTTTTTATCAGAAAATGCTGATTTTGCTGAACGTGTGGAACAAAGTGGCTTTGTATTTATTGGACCACGTGCCGAAACTATTAGATTGATGGGTGATAAAGTCTCGGCGAAAGATGCCATGAGAAAAGCAGGCGTGCCTTGCGTACCTGGCTCTGAAGGTGCGCTTCCTGATGACTCAGCAGAAATTATCAGAACTGCCAAAAAAATTGGCTACCCTGTTATTATTAAAGCAGCTGGCGGCGGCGGCGGGCGCGGTATGCGCGTAGTACATACTGAAGCAGCGCTCATTAACGCTGTAGCGATGACTAAAGCTGAGGCGCAAGGTGCTTTTGGAAATCCCATGGTTTACATGGAAAAGTTCTTGGAAAATCCGCGTCATATTGAGATCCAAATTCTTGCCGATCAACACGGTAATGCCGTTTATTTGGGTGATCGTGATTGCTCTATGCAACGTCGCCACCAAAAAATTATCGAAGAAGCGCCGTCACCATTGCTAAACGTCCGCTTACGAGACAAAATTGGCGAACGCTGTGCTGAGGCTTGCCGAAAAATTAAATACCGTGGTGCAGGTACATTCGAGTTCTTATACGAGAAGGGTGAATTTTTCTTTATAGAAATGAACACCCGCCTACAAGTCGAGCATACAGTCACTGAAATGATCACAGGGTTGGATTTGGTGCAGCAACAAATCTTTGTCGCTGCGGGCGAAAAACTAAAATTCCGCCAAAAAGATATTGAGTTGCGCGGTCATGCAATCGAGTGCCGTATTAATGCAGAAGATCCTTATAATTTTATACCATCACCGGGTCGCATTGGCACGTTTCATATGCCAGGTGGACCAGGTGTACGCATTGATACGCACGCTTATTCTGGCTATGTTGTGCCGCCGCATTATGATTCTATGATTGGTAAACTTATTACCTATGGCGCAACACGCGACCAAGCCATTGCGCGTATGCGTATTGCCCTTTCGGAAATGCTAATCGATGGCATCAAAACTAACGTACCATTGCATGCAGACTTAATGGCAGACACAGCCTTTCATTTAGGCGGCACCAGTATCCATTATCTTGAACAAAAACTGGGTATTGCCAGCAAATAGTGTCTTGGCTGCTACTTAAAATTCAGGCAAACGAGCAAACCGCCGATATTATTAGTGATGCACTTATGGATTTAGGTGCTCTTTCTGCAAGCATAGAAGACGCTTATGCAGATACTCAAGCTGAGCAAGCCATTTTTGGCGAACCTGGTGACCCTCCTCCTGGTATTTGGCAACAAAATGTTGTCACCGCAATGCTAGACGAAGACGCCGACCTAAATTCACTTTTAGGTGCTTTACAAACTTCTACTAAAATTGATAAGTTTAAATACAATACAGAAATAATCGCTGAGCAAGATTGGGTGCGCGCTACACAAGCACAATTTGACCCCATCAAAATTACCGATAAACTCTTTATAGTGCCAACTTGGCACGAAGCACCAGATAAAAATGCAATTAACATTGTCCTAGACCCTGGCTTGGCTTTTGGCACAGGCAGTCACCCTACTACCCATTTGTGTTTAGAATGGCTAACGGGACAAAAACTAGGTAGCGTTTTAGATTATGGCTGTGGTTCTGGCATATTAGCAATTGCCGCTAAAAAACTTGGTGCAAATGCAGTTGTCGGTGTCGATATTGACGGTCAAGCAATTACTGCAAGCGAATATAATGCCAAACAAAACCTTGTAGATATTCCATTCTACGATGCAAACTCATTTTCTTGCGATACCTTTGATATTGTCGTTGCCAATATTTTATCTAGTGCGCTAATGGTTTTAGCACCTGCGCTCGCAAGTTATTGCAAAACTGGCGGACAGTTGGCATTATCGGGTATATTAGAGGCTCAGTCCGAGGCACTAATTATGCACTACAGTGAATGGTTTAATATGAACCCACCCAAACAAATGGATGCATGGATACTACTAACTGGCACTAAAAAATGAATTACATTACTTCTTGCCCTGAGTGTAAAACTCAATTTTTACTTAATACCGAACATCTTAAAGCCCACCGTGGCAAGGTGCAGTGTGGTAATTGTGAACATGTTTTTAATGCTAAAAATCGTGTCACCGAAGTTTCTGATGACATTCATAGCACCGAAGAGTATCAAGCAAGTTTAGAAAATTCAGGTCAAACTACCGAGGAAGCAGAGTCTTATTCAGATACGCTACCCGTTGAAGAAATCGAAATTACAGAAAATCCTAGATATATAGGTGAGTTTCATGCAGAGCCCTCAGAAACTCGTTATGCGGCCGATACAACAAGGCCAAGTAGTTTTGAAGATTTTGCAGATGAACCTAAATTCTCACGAGGAAAAAGCAAACTCAGTATTTGGCTAAGTTTATTTTGTCTGCTGTTAATTCTAATTGCAGGCTTGCAAAGTGTTTATTTTATGCGTACCAAAATTGCTGCTGAATACCCACAATTTAAACCACTTTTAGTGCAGACATGCGCCTATTTAAATTGCCAAATTTCTTTACCTAAAGACCTGAATTTATTGGTTATTGACGATTCTGATATGCAAGAAAATGATAATTATCAGGGCGTTATTAACTTCTCAAGTGTCCTTATGAATAATGCTAGTTTTGCTCAAACCTACCCTAATATTGAACTCACCCTTACCAATGCTGATGATCAGCCAGTTTTGCGTAAATTAATAAAACCTGCAGAATATTTACATAATAAACCAGACTTAAAGGCGGGTATTGACGCGCATGAGGAAATTCATATCAAACTCGCTATTCACGCTAGCAACCTACCCGTGGCTGGCTACCGCGTATTGCTTGTATATTAAAATACTTCTAATGATTTTCATTAGATTGTTTTAATAACTATACATAGGTTTTACTTTCAACTATTCTGTACTATAGAAGTCATAGATTGTGCAGTACTTTTTGATTAACGAATTAGGAGATATAACATGTGGACAACACCAGCAGCTACTGAAATGCGTTTCGGTTTTGAAGTAACAATGTACGTAATGAACAAATAATTATTCATATGTACTAAAAAAGGCGCCTTGTGCGCCTTTTTGTTTATTATGCTTTTACTAGCTTCATATAATCAGAACCAATTGCGGAAATAGCTTCTGCAATTTTTTCCACTGCTTCTATTCTCACAAAACTTTTTCGCCAAGCAATCGCTATTCGCCTTGTGGGCGCAGGGCTTACAAACGGTATCACCTTAATCAGCGGGTTGCTATAGCGTTCTGCCGTGGCAGAACACGGCAATACCGTGATTCCTAGATTAGAAGCTACCATATTACGAATAGTTTCTAGTGAATTACCTTGCAAAATCTCACCCTTGCGCGATAGCTCTGGGCAAGCTTGCGTGACTTGGTTGCTAAAGCAATGACCACTGTTAAGCAAAAGCACTTTTTCGTCTGACAACTCTTCAGGTTTAATCTGTTTTCGATTCGCCCAGTGATGATGACTTGGCACCACCACATCAAACTCTTCGTCGTACAATACGCGAAATCGTAAGCCTGGGATATCAAAAGGCAAAGCAATAATCGCAGCATCTATTACACCATTACGTAATTGTGTTTCTAAATTTGCAGTTAGATTCTCTTCTACCTCTAACGGCATTTCTGGTGTCATATTGCGTAGTATCGGTATTATTTCTGGCAATAAATAGGGTCCAACTGAATGTATCATGCCTAACTTAAACGTACCTTTGAGTTGATTTTTGCCCATTTCTGCCAGTTGTTTAATGCGCGCAGTTTCGTCTAACACTTTTTCTGCTTGTTCTACAATTTTTTCACCAATTTCAGTCATAGAAACATCAGTACGGCTGCGCTCAAAGATAATAACATTCAGCTCTTCTTCTAATTTTTTAATCGCTAAACTCAGAGCAGGCTGGGTCACAAAGCACTTTTCTGCAGCACGTCTAAAATTACGCTCTTGCGCCACAGCTACTATAAATTTTAATTCTGTAAGACTCATAATTTTTTGCTCTTAAATTCACCATCAATAAATCAAACTTATCATACATCGATAAAATATATTTATCAAATATATTAAAACATACAATTATACAAATGATATTGCACAATCTAAAATTCTCCTCATCAATTAATTTTTTAGGAGTAAATATTGATGAAACCATTTTTTGAGATTAGCTACCAACTCGGCATAGAGCTATTGGCAAATTACGCACTGGCTTACTAAATAGTGCATTAAGTATCAATTTTAATTTTTTGGAGAAATATATGACAACTGAATCAAAATGCCCATTTTCAGGTGCTGCTAATGCCAGCACTGTTGCTGGCACTCACGGCAATGCTTCTTGGTGGCCTAATCAACTGAACTTAAAAATTCTACATCAACAAACTGTTGCATCTAGCCCAATGGATGTAAGTTTTAATTATGCAAAAGCATTTAACAAACTTAATTTAAAGGCGGTTGTAAAAGATTTGCATGCCTTAATGACAGACTCCCAAGATTGGTGGCCTGCGGATTATGGTCACTATGGTCCATTTTTTGTACGTATGACTTGGCATGCGGCAGGCACATATCGTATCTATGATGGGCGTGGTGGTGCTGGTACTGGCGCACAGCGTTTTGCACCTTTAAACAGTTGGCCTGATAACGGCAATTTAGATAAAGCGCGCCGTTTATTGTGGCCTATTAAACAAAAATATGGCAATAAAATATCTTGGGCTGATTTAATTGTATTAGCTGGCACTGTAGCTATGGAATCTATGGGTTTAAAAACCTATGGTTTTGCAGGTGGCCGTCCTGATATTTATGAACCAGAAGATGATATTTACTGGGGCCCAGAATCAACATGGCTGGGTGATGAACGCTATAAAGGTGACCGTCAATTGGATAATCCCTTAGGCGCAGTACAAATGGGCTTAATTTATGTGAATCCACAAGGCCCGAATGGCAACCCTGACCCGATTGCATCTGCCCGAGACATTCGCGAAACTTTTGCGCGGATGGCGATGAATGACGAAGAAACAGTCGCTTTAGTAGCAGGCGGACACACCTTTGGTAAAGCGCACGGCGCGGGTGCAGAAAGCCATGTCGGTCGTGAGCCTGAGGCAGCCGATATTGAAGAGCAAGGCTTTGGCTGGAAAAATAGCATGGGCACTGGCAAGGGCGAGCACACTATTACTAGCGGTATTGAAGGTGCTTGGACGCCAAACCCAATTCAGTGGGATAACGGCTATTTTGATACTTTATTTAGTTACGACTGGGTGCTTACAAAAAGCCCAGCAGGCGCATATCAGTGGAGGCCGAGCAACTCTGCTGCTGCCAATACTGTGCCTGACGCGCACAACCCTAAAAAACGCCATGCCCCTATGATGACAACCGCAGATTTAGCTTTGCGTATGGACCCGGCGTATGAAAAAATTTCTCGCCGCTTCCACAAAAATCCAAATGAATTCGCAGATGCATTTGCGCGCGCTTGGTTTAAACTAACCCATCGTGATATGGGCCCAATAGCACGTTATCTTGGTCCCTTAGTGCCAAAAACACCACTCATTTGGCAAGACCCGATTCCAGCAGTAGACTACAAACTAGTCACTGCAACAGATATTGCCATACTTAAAAAGAAAGTGCTCGCAAGTAGCTTGTCGATTTCACAATTAGTAAGCGCTGCTTGGGCATCCGCCTCAAGCTTCCGTGGCAGTGACAAACGCGGTGGTGCAAATGGCGCACGTATTCGTTTAGAACCGATGAAAAACTGGGAAGTTAATCAGTCAGCAGCGCTTAATAATGTGCTAAAAACATTAGAGTCCATTCAAAATGATTTTAACAGCGCTCAAATTGGTAATAAGAAAATAAGTATGGCCGATTTGATAGTTTTAGCTGGCTGTGCGGCAGTTGAAGTTGCAGCAAAGAAATCAGGGATAACTATAAAAGTACCCTTTACACCTGGTCGCAACGATGCTACCCAAGAGCAGACAGATATGGACTCATTTGCAGTTTTAGAACCGATTGCTGATGGCTTTCGCAATTATGTTAAAAAAGGTGTTGTTGGATCGAGTGCTGAGTTATTAATCGACAAAGCACAATTGCTAACTTTAACAGCGCCAGAAATGACCGTTTTAATTGGTGGCTTGCGCGTGCTTAATGCCAATGTCGGGCAGACGCAACATGGCGTATTTACCAAACAGCCTGAAACCCTAAGCAATGACTTTTTTGTAAACTTGTTAGATATGAGCACACAATGGCAAAAATCTGGTGCGGACGCCAACGTTTTAGAAGGCCGCGACCGCCATACGGGCACAGTAAAGTGGACAGGCACAGTAACAGACCTTGTGTTTGGTTCAAATTCACAATTACGTGCTTTGGCTGAGGTATATGCACAAGACGATGCACAACAAAAATTTGTTCAGGACTTTGTAACAGCTTGGGACAAAGTGATGAATCTTGATCGCTTTGATTTAACTTAATTGACGAAAAAGTGCCACGATACTGTCATTTAACAACAGTATTCTAAACTCGCTTCACTCACTCCCTTTTTGCCCGCGCTTGCGGGCTTTTTTTTATCCGCATTTTGTGTAAGTATTGTCGTTTACTTAACATCTAAAAAACGGAACTATTGAGGCATAAAATGAAAATTTGGCAATGTGTTGTTTGTGGTTTGATTTACGAAGAAGAAAAAGGTTGGCCAGAAGATGGAATTGCAGCAGGCACACGTTGGGAAGACGTGCCTGCCGATTGGAAGTGTCCTGAATGCGGTGTAAGCAAATCCGAATTTGAAATGGTAGAGTTTTAAACTGTTAAAGCAAGCATGTTAAAACACCTGCTCTGAGCGCCAATATCCATGCAGCTCACAGGGCAGTGATTTTATCACGCTATTATTTCGTTGGGGCTTTCGGTTGTTTTGGTTTGCCTTTTGATTCTTTTTTCTTGTCTTTGCTGCCCATATTATTTCTCCAAAAAAGCGCCAAATTCACTATCTAAAATTTCAAATACCTAATTAAGTAAAATATCATACATTGATTATTAACAGTTTTTTCATTTATTATTTCTTTGTCTATTAAACTGCTGTCAGAATTAATGAAATTATTCAGATTTTCTGCCAAATTAAATTTTTTAACTCTAGTAAAGCTCTCTAAATTCATACTTGATTGACTTTTTCTGGCCGATATCTGACAAAATCATTTAAATCTCATTTCCAAAAAGCTTTCGTTCAATTTAGAACTGTTGAAATTATTATTAATTCCAATCATTTTTTGTGTCCAAAAATGCTTAGTTTTTTTATGTGCGAAATTATTTTTTCGCACATTTGAAAACGCCTCTTTTTTTATTATATTCAACAACTTACAGAAAAGTGACACTAACGGTCGCCACCGTCACGTGGCGGTGTGGAGTGTTAGTGTCGTAAGTGACAAAATTTACCTAAATTTAATAGGATTTTGTGACCCTTATGCGAGTACATCTTTGAACATTTTAATTGTTCTACTTCCTTGATGTCTTACCTGTTTTTTTGCAAATAAACTGTGTTTAAATCCGCATGATTCATAAAATTCAATAACTTTAGAATGATTAATAGAATCCACCACCGCCAATCTCGCAGCTGAAGGGCCTTCTATATCTAGAATTTCACCTATTGCAAGATCCATTATATTTTTCCCATTTCCGCAGCTTATTAAGTCTTAATAAATGGCAAACTTTGGCACTAAGCAGATATTCGAGTTAGGTCAAAGTGCGAAGTTTTTATGTGATTTCTATCAATTATTAATCAAACAAAGTTCTTTTTTGCAGTCTGCTTGCTATAACTCTAAATGATTGTAATGTATCCTGTAAGATCTACGACTAAAATCCAGTGCATATAAACTGAATTATCAAATTTCTATCACAACAGTTAATGCTAGCAAATTATCTCTATAATTAGCTAAATTTAATTGCCGCTCACTATCTAAACTTAAAAGAAATGTTGGGGATACCTTTTGCGTAACATTTTAGTGATTGAAGATGATAGAGATATTGCCGCGTTGGTTAAACTTCATCTCGATGAACTCTTATACACCGTTAACTTAGCTTACGATGGCATTATAGGTTTAGCAGAGGCTGAGTCTAAACAGTATGATCTTGTGATATTGGATTTAATGTTACCAGGCATGGATGGATTAGAAGTTTGTCGCCGCATTCGCGCTAAAACAAACCATACACGTATATTGATGCTAACCTCAAAATCGACTGAGCTAGACCGTGTGCTGGGCTTAGAAATGGGTGCAGATGATTACATGGTTAAACCATTTAGTATCGTTGAGCTAACTGCAAGGGTTAAAGCCATTTTTCGTCGTATGGAAAGTCTTTCTGAAAAAGAAGCTACCAATGCACAAAAAATCATACAAGTTAAAACATTAATGATTGACCCACAGAGACGTAAAGTTGTATTAGGTGAAAAAGAACTAGATCTGACTTCAACAGAGTTTGATTTGTTATTATTTTTTGCGAGAAATTCAGGTTTAGTTTTTACACGAAGCCAGTTACTTGACCAAGTCTGGGGCTACTCTCATAGCGGTTATGAACATACTGTGAACTCCCACATTAATCGCCTGCGAGCAAAAATTGAGGTCAACCAAAATAACCCTGAATTTATCCAGACAGTTTGGGGGGTTGGCTATAAATTCACCGAAGAAAATCATAAGAGTTAGCACATATGTTTAAAACGCTATTCGGCAAGCTAAGCACAACACTTTTCATAGCGTTTTTAGTATTTTTAGCCGTGATTATTTTCACTGTCAATTGGATGCTCAATGACATGGAGTTTAAGAAATTTATTGCCGTACTCATTATTTGCGTGATACTTTTTGGCCTTGTGATAGGTGTTTCAATTTTTTCTTCATTATCACGTCCTCTTCGAGAACTCTATAATGCATTAGAAACTTTTCAGAAGAGTGACTTTAGTGTATTTGTCCCCATAAATTCGTCGAATGCCAGTGGCGACGAAATTAGCCGTTTAGGCTATATTTTTGAGCAAGTGGAAACACGTATGATGTTGCAAATACAAAATCTAGAATCAATGGCCAAAGAGCGTCGTGAGCTTTTGGCTAACATATCTCACGATTTGCGCACACCTCTCGCTTCGATGAGAGGCTACTTAGAAACGATATTACTTAAAGAGGGCTCTATAGAGCCTGAAGAGCTTCGATATTACTTGGGTGTTGCTACAAAACAAAGTGAAAGACTCGGCAGGATGGTTGAAGATTTGTTCCAACTAACTAAGCTCGAAGCCAATGATCTAAGTCTTAATCAAGAAGCTTTTTCTATAAATGAGTTAGCCCAAGATGTAGTACAAAAATTTACTATAGATGCTGAAAAAAAAGGCATTCAAATTGGCGTAAACTTTGATGAAAGACTCCCCTTTGTGTATGCCGATATTAGTTTAATAGAACGCGTATTAGAAAACTTGATAGGAAATGCGCTACGTTATACCAATAACGGTGGCATGATTAGGTTGTTATTATCTTACAAAAATGAAAAAGTAACAGTAATTGTTTCTGACACTGGGCAAGGGATGGAAGCTACGGAAGTTGATAAAATTTTTGACCGCTATTACCGAGCTGACAGGTCAAAATCAAGCGACTCTGGCCATGCTGGACTGGGATTAAGCATTTCTAATCTTATAGTAAAATTACATGGTGGGGAAATTACAGTTGAAAGCAAACTTGGTGTTGGTACTAAGTTTTGTTTTGATTTGCCTATTGCGCGTCCGGACTATTAAATTTAATTCGCTCACTTCGCGTTTTCTCATCATTTATATTTTTGCCAATAGTTTTTCTTTTTGCATACGTTCCATCTCATCAGCCGCCCTTGCTACAAAAATTCGGTAAATACTATTAATCAAAATACTTTCATTCATGACTTTGTCATCTTCAAAACATAAATGACCTAAAACGTTTTGTTGACTATCAAATATTGGAATGCCTAGATAACTGCTATACCCATATGGTAATTCACCTGGAAAATCCTCACCAAGTCGATCTGGGATAAAACAGGACGCGCCTTCTTGAATGACTTTTTCGCATGGCGTATTCGCCAAATCGTATTCATCTTCAATAAACTGCCCGTTACTCCAAAAGGCCAATGCACGAACACGTGTAGGTGGTCTATTTACACACTCAGTAATAAATGCCACTTTCACATCTAAAGCCAACGCAAAATGTTTGACTAAGGATTTAAAAAACTTTTCTCCAGATAATTCTGTCGTACCTTCAGCCACATACGCCAATATTTCTTCCAAACGTTTAACTGAATTAATATTGCTGCAGTGCCCAATAATTTTATAAGGTTTGCCACTGGCATGACGAATTGCAATGCTACGCGTGAGCACCCATAACAAGTTTCCATTTTTGCAAATTAAACGATGTTCGTCTTGGAAGTGCTGTGTTTTACCCGCGATTAAACCTTTAAATCTCTGCTCAATTCTAGGCAAATCAGTCGCATCAACCAACGCTTTAAATGCATCAGCATTTTCGATACTATATTCTTCGCTGTAGCCCAACATCACCTTCCAATTAGGGCTAATATTCATAGCATTGGTTTTAAGATCCCACTCCCATGAGCCATCATTTGATCGCCCAAGCATAAAATTGTAGCGCTCTTCTAATTCTCGAAATGATTCTTGCAAACGCTGATACTGACCAGAGTCATAATTAAGCCTAGAATCCATTTGCGATAAACGATTTTGCTGCTCTTTTAAGAGAGTTTCTACTTGACGAAAGTTTTCAATTTCATTTTTTTTTGAATCTGCTAAACCTATTTCTTGATTGGATGAATTTACTTTTTTAAGAAACTGATGTCCATCTACAACTAAATACCAAAGAATCAGAGCATTTGACAAACCAATCCCTAAAACCAACAATACAAAAAGTTGATGGTGATTAACACCCAAAACAAGCAGAGTAGCAAGACAAAATAGCGCAACCAATAGCAATGTAATTATTTTAGAACGCATCGTTACCCTTGAAATATTATTCTTATTTTAACAATCTATTTGATTGTTGGCGGTTGGCTTTCTGAGCCAGTTATTAAGCGTGAACCGCTTTTAAACGTAAGGTAAGCCCAAAACCAATCAAACATGACCGAAACGCGATTACGCAATCCGACCAGAAAGCTGACGTGGATAAACCCCCACAACCACCAAGCGAGCGTACCACTTAACTTTATAAAACCAAAATCTGCCACTGCTGATTTGCGGCCAATAGTCGCTAAACTCCCAAGATGTTGGTATTTAAATGCGGCTGGTAGCTTGCTGCCTTCAACCTTAGCACGGATGAGTTTTGCCACATAAATACCACCTTGCTTGGCCGCTGGCGCTAAGCCTGGCACAGGTTCGCCATTCCAAGCATTGGCTAGCGCAGTATCGCCCACCGCAAAAATATTCGCGTGCCCCATCACACTTAAATCAGCTGCCACTTTAATGCGGCCAGCTTTATCTGCTTCTGCATTTAACCATTTTGCAGCTGGAGAAGCCACTACCCCTGCCGCCCACAAAACGGTGCGCGAAGCGATTTGCTTACCGCTGACTGTAACGCCTACCGCATCAATGTGCTCAACTCGGCTGTTGAGTAACACTTCAACGCCAATTTTTTCTAACGATTGTTTGGTCACTACAGATAAGCTTTCTGGGAAAGTCGGTAACAAGCGCTCACCAGATTGCACCAGTAGCACTCTAGCACTAGCAGGATCAAAATTTCGAAACTCTTTTTCCATACCAAAATGTGCCAACTCCGCAATTGAGCCTGCTAACTCCACGCCCGTTGGTCCGCCACCCACAATCAAGAAGGTTAATAAAGAAGCACGCTCAATGGGGTCATCACAAGCTTCTGCGAGTTCAAAGGCGGTAAGCAAGCGACGGCGAACCTCAGTGGCATCTTCCACACTTTTAAGCCCAGGTGCAAAAGGCGCCCAATCATCGCGACCAAAATAACTGTGGCTTGCACCCGTTGCCAGCACTAAGTAATCGTAGGGCAAACGCTGGTTATCTAAAATCAACTCTTGCTTTTTGGCATCAATACCTTGCACATCGCCCAATAAAACACGGGTATTAAAGTTTTCGCGAAACAAGCCACGTACAGGCTCGGCAATATCGCCTGGCGCTAGCGCAGCAGTCGCTACTTGATACAATAATGGCTGAAATAAATGATAGTTATGCCTATCCACCAAAGTCACTTGTACTGCCGTGTGTGCAAGTTTGACGGCGCAAGTAACGCCGCCAAACCCTGCGCCTACAATCACCACCCTTGGCAAACCTTGCAAAGAAAATGCTGGCTTGCCCTCTAATTGAGGATAAATACGCTTGAAATAGTTGTTAATCCAACCATCTAGTGAACCATGGCCAGCGCCGTGAAATGCAAGCAGTGCAAAAACCATTTGCCAGTAAATATCAGGTGAAAATTGGATATTGTGCATCTGCATGGCAGTTGCACCCAAAAATAACGATAAAGCCAACCAACGCGTAGCCAGTCCTAACAACAACAAAATGACAATTAAAATACTGGCACTAACAGCAAAATGCGCGGCACCTGCTATAGGCAAAAGCTGGGCGTACAGGATAATATGATGAGAAGCGTAATAAATTGCCAGCGCCAGCCATACACGCAAAGCCAATTGATAAAACGGAAATACATGCTGCTTTACCCAAGCGAGTATTTGGATACCATTTGCTGCAAAAGGAATGGCGCTATCACCTAAGCCGCGTACAAAAAAATGGTCTAGCGATATTGCTCCAGCACCCCGCACTAAATACCAACCAAACAGTGCTATCCAAAACAAGTGCATGTCAAATGCTTGATAGTTAAATTGAATCACAGCTGCTAGCACTAGCATGGAGAAAGCAGCAAATCGAGTTGCCAAGCCAAGCGCTAGCAATAAAGCGCCTAGCAATTCAATAGATACACCTAAGTAGGCTGCCGTGACGGGGTTCATCCAAGAGACTGGATATTCGTGTTGCGATAACGACAGTGCGTTTTGCCAGTTTGAAACCTTAATGATGCCAGACACAAAAAATATTTGTGCCAGCCATAATCTTATGACCAAATCAAGGATGTTTCCACCTGTACGTTCGGCAAAACGAATGAGACTAGCAAGCCAATCTAGCCCATGTGCAATCCATATTGCACGATGAAGTACACTTTTATTTTGCTGCATGCTGGGTACTATCTTGTGGGACATATTCGCCATATTGGCAATGAAAGATACAAGGTTGATTATTTTCGTGATGCAGTTTGCAACAAAGCACTGCGCGCCAACCTTTTAAAAATAAATAAGTCTCAGCCGCTAGCAGCATGCCGATTGGCGGTGCAATAAAATAAATCCAAATGTCTGTCCAAATGCCTGCTGGAAGTGCAGAACCAAAGGTGCGCGCTGGATTCATGCTCATGCCAGAAATGGGTGCTTCAAATGTGATGTATAGCGTAATCAGCGCACCTACAAA